>JAEWBD010000279.1 GCA_023391315.1 Bacteroidota bacterium
ATTATCAACAGGGCTGCATCGGCGCAATTACCCGTACTCGTTATATTAAGTGATGTGCCAACATTTGGTTACAGGCCCAGAGATATACGTAACGGCCTTGCCATGCCGCCAAAAATGACGCTGCAAAATATTTTACAGATAATGGGCAAGCCTGAATGGGCATTAAAAACTTTAATACATGGCCAGCCTGCATTTGCTACCATGAAACAATATATGCCCAAAGGCCTTAACATGAGGCAGCTTGGTTTGTATATGAACAAAACTTTCTCGGGCAGGCTGAACGAAGAAAAGATAAAGCCGATACGGGATATGTGGAAGGGCAAACTTGTTATAAAAGGTGTGGCAAGTGAAGAAGATACGGAAACAGCTATTAAATTAGGTTTAGACGGCATTATTGTTTCCAATCATGGTGGCAGGCAGTTAGATGCAGGGCAATCTACCATTCATTCGCTTCAGCCTATTGTAAAAAATTATAAAAATAAAATAAAGATCATGATGGACAGCGGCATCCGCTCAGGTCCTGACATTGCACGCACATTGGCAAGCGGCGCTGAATTTGCTTTTCTTGGCCGCACATTTATGTATAGCGTGGCAGCACTAGGCGATGAAGGCGGTAATCATGCCATATCCATTTTAAAAATGCAGGTACAGCAGGTAATGGAGCAGGTTTGCTGCCCGAATACCGCAAGTTTTCCAAATCATCTTATTAAAAACAGTTAACCCTTTAATCATATCCACATTAGTAGAGCAATAAGCATAACAGTACATAACGGTATAAAAAATTTCAGAAATTAATTTTACATTATACAAACCTTTCTAACGAATGCAGGTTATCTCGGGTATCATTTTTCACTTTATCGGTGGCTTTGCTTCTGGCAGTTTTTATGTGCCATATAAAAAAGTAAGCGGCTGGCACTGGGAAAACTACTGGCTGATAGGTGGCTTGTTCTCATGGCTCATCGTTCCGCCGGTTGCAGCCTGGATAACCATTCCCGGCTTTACCGAAATTATTGCGCAAACAGATGCATCGGTTTTTTGGTGGACATATTTCTGGGGCGTTTTGTGGGGTATTGGAGGTTTAATGTATGGGCTCGGCATGCGCTATTTGGGTATGAGCCTGGGCAACTCGGTATTGCTTGGTTTTACATCTGCATTTGGAGCATTGGTTCCGGCCATCTATTATAATTTTCATCCGCAGGATGGCAAAACCACATTTACCGACCTGCTTGCTACATCATGGGGCCGCATTGTTTTGGCGGGAATTGTAATATGCCTGCTTGGTATTTTTATATGCGGCAGGGCAGGTGTATTAAAAGAAAAAGAATTGCCTGAAGAAAAAAAGAAAGAAAGCATAAAGGAATTCAATCTTGTAAAGGGTTTAATTGTTTGTATTATTTCCGGTATTCTCAGTGCTTGTTTTAATTATGGCATTGAGGCTGGCTCGCCCATGGCTGAAGTGGCCAATAATATATGGAAGGCTGCGCATCCATCAGCAACAACTAATTTTTTATACCGCAACAATGTAATTTATGTGGTGCTGCTGTGGGGTGGGTTAACAACTAATTTTGTGTGGTGTATGATCTTAAACGTGCGCAACAAAACGTTTGGCGATTATACAAACAGCAGCTATCCTCTGTTACGTAATATTATTTTTTGCGCACTGGCCGGTACAACATGGTTTTTGCAGTTCTTCTTTTATGGAATGGGTGAAAGCAAACTGGGCAACGGCGCCAGTTCATGGATTTTGCACATGGCCTTTATCATACTCGTTGCCAATATGTGGGGTTTTGCATTAAAAGAATGGAAGGACGTTTCTTCCAAAACAAGAACAACTATTATTATGGGCGTGGTTACTATAATAGCATCTGTTGCGCTGGTAGGTATTGGTAACGCGATGAAGTAACACTGCCGGTAAATAGGTAAATAGCCTGCATTATGCACAACCCGTTAAACAGGGTATCGGAAAAACTTTATAAAGCAGGAAATACAGTTACTGCAGATATCTGTTGGTCACAAAAAAGAAACAATAAAAATTATCTTTAAATAAGCTAACAGTAAGGCTGATAGCTAAAAGCAAATATTATGAGTATGGCAATAACAAACTTTAAACATGTTTCTTATTTATGGAATGATGAAGAGGCAGCAAAACTGGCAGGAGATGAAGTAGCCCTGCTGGTATACAGGTCGAATTTACTTGGAGCAGATTTACGTTTAACAAATTATGGCGGCGGCAATACATCATGCAAAGCCATGGCAAAACACCCATTAACCGGCAAAGATGTTGAAGTGATGTGGGTAAAAGGCAGTGGCGGCGATTTGGGTACCATGAAAAGGAGCGGTCTTGCAGCACTATATATTGATAAACTTCGTTCACTAAAAAATGTATATCGTGGTATTGAACATGAAGACGAAATGGTGGAACTGTTCAACCATTGCATTTACGACCTCGCTTCTAAAGCGCCATCTATTGATACGCCTTTACACGGCTTTCTTCCCTTCAGGCATATAGACCATTTGCATCCTGATGCAGCCATTGCAATAGCAGCGGCAAAAGATGGAAAGAAAATAACACAGGAATTATTTGATGGGAGCATTGGTTGGGTTGAATGGCAAAGGCCCGGCTTTGATCTGGGGCTAAAGCTGAAAGCCGCAGTTGATGAAAATCCAAACCTGCGCGGTATTATGTTAGGCTCTCACGGTTTATTTACCTGGGGCGACACCGCTTATGAAAGCTATATCAACACGCTTGAAGTGATTGAAAAATGCGCACAATATCTTGAAGATAATTATGGTAAAAAGAGGCCCACATTCGGCGGGCAGAAGATACAATCATTACCCAAAGAAGAAAGGCTTGCCAAAGCAGCGGCGTTGGCGCCTGTATTAAGAGGGTTTTGTTCATCCAAACAAAAAATGATTGGTCACTTTACAGATGATGACCGTGTGCTTGAATATATTAATTCTAATGATTTGGAGCGATTAGCGCCAATGGGCACAAGTTGCCCCGACCACTTTTTGCGCACTAAAATATCGCCGCTGGTTTTAAATCTTTCAACAGATGAAGATGTAACTAAAGTTACAGCTATAAAAGAAAAGCTGGCGCCGCAGTTTGAAGCTTACAGGAAGATGTATGCTGAATATTATGAAACATGCAAACATGCAAACAGCCCGGCCATGCGTGATGCAAACCCGGTTATTATTTTATATCCCGGCATTGGCATGTTCAGCTTTGCAAAAGATAAACAAACCACAAGGGTTGCGAGTGAATTTTATATCAACGCCATCAACGTAATGAAGGGTGCTGAAGCCGTGAGTGAATATACATCGCTGCCGCGGCAGGAAGCATTCAATATTGAATACTGGCTATTGGAAGAAGCAAAACTGCAACGTATGCCTAAGCCTAAACCTTTAAGCGGAAGAATTGCTTTAATAACCGGCAGCGCCGGCGGCATTGGTAAAGCTATTGCCAGAAAATTCGCAGAAGAAGGCGCTTGTGTGCTTATCAATGATATTAATGAGGAACGGTTGCAAGTAGCAATGGAAAAATTTAGAAAACAGTTTGGAAGAGATACGGCAGCTTCAGCATTGCTGGATGTAACAAACAACGATACAATTGAAAAAGCGTTTACGGATGCGGTGCTTGCTTTCGGTGGTATTGACATTGTAGTAAACAACGCAGGTATCAGCATATCGAAATCACTTACTGATCACAGCATCGCAGATTGGGATAAGCTGTATGATATTTTGGTGAAGGGGCAATTCCTTGTTTCCAAAGCCGGCGTTGAAATAATGCGTAAACAAAATATTGGTGGCGATATCATTAATATTGTTTCAAAAAATTCTGTTGTGGCAGGCCCGAACAATGCGGGCTATGGCAGTGCAAAAGCAGCGCAGGCGCACCTTTCACGTTTACTGGCAGCAGAACTTGGCAGTGATAAAATACGCGTAAACATGGTAAATCCTGATGCAGTTATTGCCGATAGTAATATCTGGGCGGACGGCTGGGCAGAAGGCCGCGCCAAAGCTTATGGTATTACCGTTGAAGAATTGCCCGCTTATTATGCAAAGCGCACCTTGCTGAATGAAACAATTTTGCCGGAAGACATTGCCAATGCATGTTTTGTTTTCGTGGGCGGGCTGCTCAATAAGTCAACAGGCAATGTTTTAAATGTTGACGGCGGTGTGGCAGCAGCGTTTTTGAGATGAGGTTAATATTTTGATATTGAGATATCAGGATATTGATAATTTACATCTCTCAAATTATTGCTGTATGAAAGAGGTGATTCTTTTAGAAGATTTAGATATCTGCCAACTTCGCTAAAAAGACAACAGGTAGGCAGTTTGTTGACGCGGCAGATTCTATAGCAGCAAATATTTCCGAAGGTTATGGCAGGTATTTCTATAAAGACAGAAAACAATTTTGTTATTACAGCAGAGGTTCTTTAATGAAAACAAAAACATGGTGTGCAAAAGCTCATAATCGCCGGTTAATTACAAACGAAGAGTCTGACCTATTAATCAAAAATTCAAAACATTGCATTACAGACTCAATACTTATATCAAGACATTGAAAGATAATTCTGGCAGTTAATATCCAATATCGCAATATCATAATATCCAGCCATGCATATTAAACAACATACAATAGCACAACATAACAGTGATTTTGTAAAACAACATAAGGGCAAATTTGATTTCATTGCTGCGGAAATAAATAATGTTGAAAGTATTTTACGGAAGCTTATCGATTTCCAGGTGGCCATTCCATCGTGGGCTTTGGGCACGGGCGGCACCCGGTTTGCAAGATTTGCCGGCGGCGGCGAGCCCCGCAACCTAGAAGAAAAGATTGAAGATATTGGTTTATTACATGCATTAAATAAAAGCAGCGGCGGCATCTCTTTGCATATACCGTGGGACATTCCGGAAAATGCATCGCATATAAAGGCATTGGCCGCAGAGAATGGTTTGAAGTTCGATGCCATGAACTCAAACACTTTCCAGGACCAGCCCGGGCAACAATACAGTTACAAGTTTGGTTCGATGCAACATGTAAATAAAGCCATTCGCAAACAAGCTATTGAACATAATATTGGAGTAATAAAATACGGCATTGAATTAGGATCAAACTCGCTCACTGTATGGCTTTCAGACGGATCATGCTTTCCCGGACAATTAAATTTCCGCAAAGCTTTTCACCATACCTTGGAAAGCCTGCAGGAGGTGTATGCAGCTTTACCAGATGACTGGAAAATGTTTGTTGAATACAAAGCTTTCGAGCCAAATTTTTATTCAACAACCGTTGGCGATTGGGGGCAATCATTATTGTATGCAACCAAACTTGGCAATAAAGCTTACACACTGGTTGATCTTGGCCATCATTTACCCAATGCTAATATTGAACAAATTGTTGCATTGCTATTAATGGAAAGTAAACTTGGTGGCTTTCATTTTAATGACAGTAAATATGGTGATGATGATTTAACAGTAGGAAGCATTAAACCTTATCAGCTATTTTTAATTTTTAATGAACTTGTGGAAGGCATGGATGCAAAAGGCATGAACCATGCAACAGGCTTAAGCTGGATGATCGATGCAAGCCACAACGTAAAAGATCCGCTGGAAGATTTACTGCAATCTGTTGAAGCCATTATGATAACATACGCGCAGGCTTTGCTGGTTGACAGGAAGAACCTTAATGAAGCACAAAATAATAATGATGTGGTAACCGCACAGGAAATCTTACAGCAGGCTTTTCGTACAGATGTGCGTGCACTGGTAGCAGAAGCAAGGTTAAGAAGTGGCGGCGCTTTAAATCCTTTAGCTGTTTACAGAAACGAAAAGGTAAGGGATAATTTAATTAAAGAAAGAGGCAGCAAAACAATTGCTACCGGTTTGTAAACGATAACCTTTAGAAAGTTTAAAGCTTTCCAAAAGTTGTTAGCAATATGATCAAACAAAACGTAATTGCCATATTTGATGTGGGTAAAACCAACAAAAAACTATTCCTGTTTGATGAACAGTATACCATCGTGCATGAAGAATCTACAAAGCTTGATGAGATAAACGATGAAGATGGTTTTGAGTGCGAAGATGTGCAAACACTCACTAAATGGATACGCGAAAAGTTTATTGAGGTATCATCAAATAATAAATATAATATTCGGGCAGTAAATTTTTCGGGTTATGGTGCAAGCTTTGTGCATGTTAATAAAAACGGGAACCCGGTAACGCCATTGTATAATTATTTAAAGCCTTATCCTGAAAAACTGCAGCAGCAATTTTATACTACTTATGGCGGTGAAAGTTTAATAGCAAGGCAAACGGCATCGCCTGTTTTAGGCAATCTTAATTCGGGCATGCAGTTATATTGGTTAAAGCACACAAAACCCGATGCCTTTAAAGCGATTAAGCATTCACTTCATCTTCCTCAATATTTAAGCTATATCATTTCTTCAACGCCGGCATCTGACCTTACCAGCATCGGGTGTCATACACAATTATGGCATTTCCAAAAAAACAAATATCATCAATGGGTATGCAAAGAAGGGATAGATATAAAATTCCCGGCAATATTCAAGAGTAATGCGGTTATAAAAATTGAAAGCGGCTTAAACAATATTGCAGTGGGCATTGGCCTGCACGACAGTTCTGCGGCCCTTATACCCTATCTCAAATTATTTAAAGAGCCTTTTGTTCTTATTTCTACAGGCACATGGTGCATTAGCCTAAATCCGTTCAACGCATCCATACTCACCGATTATGAATTGCACAACGATTGCCTGTGCTATTTAACTTATGAAGGCAAGCCGGTAAAAGCATCGCGGTTATTTGCAGGCTATGAACATGAGCAACAAGTTAAAAGATTAGCGCAGCATTTTCATACCGCTGAAGATTATTACAAAACTGTTTTGTTTGATAAAAATTTAATACAAAAGCTCGACCGGAAAATTGTTGCCAAAACCATCAGCAATCAATCTGCGATGGTGCATCAATCAGTGTTTGAAAACAGGCCGCTTCAAGATTTTAAAACATATGAAGAAGCGTATCATCAGCTGATATCAGATATTATTGCGCAGCAGGTTTTTTCAACAAAGCTGGTGCTTACCAATACACCCGTTAAACAAATATTTGTTGATGGCGGTTTTGGCAACAACCATGTATATATGAATTTGCTTGCCGCAGCCTTCCCCAATATCAAGGTATTTGCTGCAAGTATGCCGCAGGCTTCAGCGCTTGGCGCCGCGCTTGCATTGCACAATTATATGCATGACAATTCCCCTATTCCAGGCCTTATTCAACTCAAATATTTTCCGGCTGAGACAACGCTGCCTGTGTAAATAAAAGCTGCGCTTTTATTAATATATTTTCAGCCGGCCGCAGCACAAATGGCAGCACGGTTGTGTCACAGCACTTGTGCTGCAAAACTTGGGCAACTGCGGTTTCAATTGCAATAGTTGTATTATTATTTTATACATTGCTTCAGTATAAAATCAAAACAGCTTACCAATAAATATTTCCTTTTATGCAAATGCAGTTTCGCTTTTCAATATTGTTCGTTCTTATTTTTTCAGCAATACAGGCCTATACACAACAACCCTATTCCTCATTATTGGAAGAACAACAAACTGCTGACTGGCTGATACAACCTGTTAAACAAAAAGCAGCCGTTTATTACACGGCAGATAAAAAAGGGATTATTTTATACAATGGCCTTACGAAAAGAGTATTTACGCTTGTGCCGGGTTTTGCGTGTATAGATTATAAAAACATGAGCAATGGACAGCAGCTTTTACGCTCCGTAAACCCTGAAGCAAAAATTACTATTGACGATAAAGCATATAATGTTGGCGGCTTGTATGGCCAAACAGAAAACGCCTATCTGCTGCCTCAATGGATAAACAGTTTTACAACGGATGGTGCAGATTTTATTTATAAAAATTTTACGGTAAGCGATATACAGCCTTTTCTGAACTGGAAGTGTACTACATGGGCTTCAAATAAAAAACAGGCAACAGGTAAAATGCTCACGGTTTATTTTGAAGGCAACCGCGAAGCGGTAAAAAACATTACCATAGAAATCAAATATGAAATATATGATGGCCTGCCGCTGATAACAAAATCACTCGTTATAAAAAACAACAGCAATACAACAATAAAACTTAACCGCGTAATAAACGAAGTAATAGGTATGGTAGAAGAAGAAAGTGCGGTGGTGGGCTCTGAAGAAAAAATGGCAAAACAGCATGGCATTTATATTGAAAGTAATTATGCTTTCAACAATTCCATGAATTATGATGTAAGCGACCAGACAACGCATTGGCAAAAAGATACTACTTACACATCGCAGGTAAATTATAATTTAACCACACCCTGTTTATTGCAGGTGTATGCTGAAAACGCGCCTGGCATTGAATTACAGCCCGCCGAAACATTCTATTCCATACGCACCAATGAACTACTGATGGAGAGTTATGACCGTGAAAGACGCGGGTTGATGATACAGCATATGTACAGGATTATCGCACCCTGGACAACACAAAACCCCATCTTCATGCATCTGGTTAGTAAGAATGATGATGAAGTTTATAATGCCGTCAATCAATGCGCAGCTACAGGTTATGAAGCATTGATACTAAGCTTTGGCAGCCATTGCAATATGGAAGACACATCTGCCGCAAACATTCAACACTGGAAAAAAATTGCTGACTATGCACATAGCAAAAACATTTTAATAGGCAGTTATTCTTTATTCAGTTCAAGGCATATCAGCGACAGCGATGATGTTATCAATCCTGCAACCGGTAAGCCCGGCGGTGCATTCTTTGGCAATGCGCCGTGCTATGGC
>JAEWBD010000314.1 GCA_023391315.1 Bacteroidota bacterium
GCCTAACCGTACTGAAGTAGAAAGATATAGTGGCAGGCGCATAAACCAGGTTAGAGTGGTGAACTCAGACAGGCCAGGGCGTGCAACAGTGAATAATAATACTATCCAGATGTACAGGCCAGGTGTGAGGCAAAGAGCGCCCCAAAGCAACACAGGTGCAAATAACAGGCCTAACATCAATAACCAGAGGCCTAATCAGCAGCCTGACAGGAACCAGGCAAATAATCAGCAGAACAATAATAACAGGCCGGATGTACGTGACAGGATAAATAATCACAGGCCTCAACGCAATATGCAGCAGGCACAGCCGAATTCAGGAAATCAACAACGGCCCAATAATGTGCAGCCGCAGAATCAACAGAACAGGCCTGATCAAAATTCTAACCGCATGAGGCAACAGCAACAGCGGATGCAACGCCAGCAACAACAACAGCAGCGGATGAATCAGCAGCGCCAGCAAAGAAATAATGACCAGATGAGACCTGGCAGGCAGCAGCGAACGGAAGGACAGCAGCAATTTAATCAGCAAAGACAACAAATGCAAAGACAACAACAGTCTAACCAGCCACGGCAACAGTCTCCTTCCAGGGAGCGGAGTGAAAGGCCAGGGCACAGAGGATAACTTTTTACAGTAAAGCCGGTTATTAATCAACCGGCTTTTTTATTTATTGAGATTACTTACTTTGCACAAAAACATAAACTTTGGATAGCAACCTGATTATTATTCTGGTAATTGTAATTGTTGTGATGACTGCCCTGGCGTATATTTTCACAACACGTGCCAAAAACGGGAATGGGGAAAGCTCCATAAACAGGGAAACTGCAACTACCATGCAATTGCAGGCTTATGAAAGATTGCTTATACTGGTTGACAGGATTGCGCTTCCAAACGTAATAACCAGGGTTAACCAGCCCACATCATCGGCCAGGGAAATGCAGATGCTGCTTACACAAAACATCCGTTCAGAATATGATTATAATATCACGCAGCAGATATATGTAACAGCCGAAGCATGGAATGCGGTAAAAAACCTTAAGGAGCAAAATTTACTTATCATAAACCAGATGGCCAATGTATTGCCCCCGCATGCCACCGGACTGGACCTGAATAAATTATTACTGGAATTTTTGATGAATGATAAAAAAGGTTCCCTGCACGAAGTGGTAAGTGAAGTGCTAAGTTATGAAGCAAAAAAACTGATGAGCTAAAGGCAGAGCTTTATTTAAATTGCATTTATGCCAGGTGAAAAATGTTTTACAGATAGCGGGATTGAAATAAAAAAAATATATCAGTCAACTGACAAAGGTCAGTCTTCAACCGAAATACCCGGACAATTTCCTTTTACGCGGGGCATACAGCCGGATATGTACCGCGGCAGGCTTTGGACCATGCGCCAGTATGCAGGCTTTTCCACCGCTGAAGAAAGCAATAAACGTTATCATTATTTATTATCGCAGGGCGTAAATGGTTTAAGCGTTGCTTTCGATCTGCCTACACAAATTGGTTACGACAGTGATCATGAGCTTGCTGATGGTGAAGTAGGAAAAGTTGGCGTTGCCATTGACAGCATCGAAGACATACGAACTTTATTCGATGGTATTCAACTGCAGGATATTACTACTTCAATGACCATTAACGCCACGGGTTTTATTTTACTGGGTTTATATGTGGCGCTGGCAAAACAACAAGGCGCCGATCTTAAAAAAATATCAGGCACTATACAAAATGATATCCTGAAAGAATATGCAGCACGCGGCACTTATATCTATCCGCCCAAACCTTCCATGCATATCATCACCGATATTTTTGAATGGTGCAGCAGTGAACTGCCCAAATGGAATACCATATCCATTTCAGGTTATCACATTCGTGAAGCAGGCAGCACTGCGGTGCAGGAAATTGCATTTACATTAAGCAATGGAAAAGCTTATGTGCAGGCAGCTATTGAAAAAGGGCTAGATATAAATGTATTTGGCAAGCGCCTCTCCTTCTTTTTTAATGCGCATAATAATTTGTTTGAAGAAGTAGCCAAATTTCGTGCGGCAAGAAGAATGTGGGCAAAGATGATGCGATCACTCGGCGCAACAGATCCAAAAGCCATGATGCTGCGTTTTCACACACAAACCGGCGGCAGTACATTAACGGCCCAGCAACCACTGAATAATATTTCGAGGGTAACCATACAAACAATCGCGGCAGTTTTAGGCGGCACACAAAGCCTGCATACAAACGGGTACGATGAAGCTTTAAGTTTACCAACTGAAGAAGCGGCCCGCATTGCTTTGCGCACGCAGCAAATTGCAGCTTATGAAAGTGGTATTGCTGATACTGCGGACCCCTTAGGTGGCAGTTATTTTATTGAATCACTAACCGATGAAATAGAAAAAAGTGCATGGGAATTAATTGAGCAGGTTGATGCTTTAGGCGGAAGTGTTGCTGCAATTGAGCAAGGTTTTATGCAGCAGGAAATTGCCCGCAGCGCTTATGAATACCAGCGTAAAGTGGAATCAGGAGAAAAGATTATTGTTGGTGTAAATAAATTCATGGTTGATGACGAAGAAAAAATTCCTTTGCTGAAAATAGATGACAGCATCCGAAAAGTACAGGTTGAAAAATTAAAACAATTAAAAGAATCCCGCAATAAAGCATCTGCAATGGCATGTCTTGAAAACCTGCATAGCAAAACAGTTTCAGGAGAAAATATAATGCCTTCCGTTATTGATGCGGTTGAGAATTTCTGTACGCTTGGCGAAATAGCTGATACTTTACGAAAAGTATTTGGTGAATACAGGTAGCTACTATAGCTCGGACGCTCATAATTTATAGTATAACATTGCATGATAAAAGGCATAGGATTTTTTGAAATCCCATGCCTTTCATTTTTAAATAATAATCCTGCTTTATCCTTTTCCTTTTACACGGCTTTGTTCTTCGTCAGAACTGCTATTGTTGCGCTGTTCTGCTTTCTGGCCTTTGCTAAAGCGGTAAGTAAACGTGAGGTTTACCACGCGGCTCTCCCATGTGTTATGAATCTTCACATCCACGTTCTGGTAGCGGCTGTAACCCCTCCACTGCTGAATACCTAAAATATCGCGTACATTTAATTTTACAGAGCCCTTATCTTTCAAAACTTTTTTAGCGACGGCAAAGTTCACGGCACCCTGCGGCAGGCCGACAACAGTACCATAAATGGCTTTGCTGTTAAAGTAACCGCTTAATTCAGTGCTCCATCCTTTGGGTAAAGTAAACTGGTTTTGCATATTGGCATTAAATGCCGGCCCTTCCACATTAATTATACCAGTGTTTACAAATCCCTTATACTTGTTATATGCACCCTGAACATATAGATTGGCCCTCCACCATTTTGTAACAGGTACTGCTGCATTTACGCTTAGCGTGAAACTGTTTTGCCTGGCAAGATTTGTTTTGGTTACAAATGTTGTGTGCGTGCTGTCTATCTGCATCAATTGTTCATTTATAATGTCGTTTACCAAAGCATAACTTAATGTGGAAGTAATCATGTTTTTATATACATGTGTCAGCTCGATATTATGGCTGAACTGCGGCTTCAGGTAAGGGTTACCCACTTCATACGTATATTTATCAAGAAAATAATAGAAGGGATTCATGTCGCCGTAATCAGGCCTTTGAATTCTTCTTCCGTAATTTAAATTCAACTGGTTTTTATCATTCAAAGCATAATTGATATAGGCTGTGGGGAACAACTGCGTGTAATTGCGTTTAAATGTTTCGCCGGTAGTTAACTGCCTGCCTTTTGCGTTAGTATTTTCAAGACGCAGGCCCAACTGGGCGCTCCATTTCTTATTCAATTGTTTGCTTGCATTTACATAAGCTGCATTGATGTTTTCTTCATATACAAAATGGTTAGAACGGCCTGAATCTGTAATCCATTCATCATTAATAAAATTGGTATAAAGGGCATTATTATCTGTTTTTACATAACTGCTTTTTAAACCGGCTTCAATTTTCATGTTGTGTTTTAAAGGATGCACGTAATCAATCTTACCACTGTAAATATTTATTTTACCGGGCAGTTCGCCACGCAGCAATTCATCAGCAGAAATCTTATTACTCTTCTCATCATAAAAACTATTTACAAAAAGCTGGTCAGATGAAGATTGATATTGCAGGTAATCTATATTGGCAGACAACTCTCTTCCCGCAGAATCAAATTTTGTTTCCATATTAAGATTAGCGCCATAATTTTTCCAATTGTTTTTTGAAATACTGTTTGTATAAGTTTCGTTTTGCAGCGCGTTAGCTGCGTTATATATATCTGTAACATTATTGTTAGTGTTAGTGCCGGGGTTGAAATTGCCGTTTACTGAAAAGCCAAGCGTTGTTTTTTTAGTGGCATAGAAATCAAGCCCGGTTTTGAAATAATGCGATTGATATTCAGATTGCATGTCACTGGTCTGTAAAAACTTTGAATCTATTTCTCCATCTGCATTTCTGAAATTTCTTTCCAGGTCAAGTGTATGATAACGTTTACTATAATTATAACTATAATTGCCAAACACATTTACTTTACCCGAACGATAATTAAAGTTGATGCTCTCATTTGTTTTTGGAAATTTACCAATGCCGTAACCGGCGGTTATACCTGCACTGAATCCTTTAACTTTTGTTTTCTTGGTTTTGAAGTTAATAATGCCTGAATTGCCGGCCGCATCATATTTGGCAGACGGGTTTGTCATCAATTCAATCTGGTCGAGGCTTGTTGATGGCAGATTCTTTAAATAATTGGCCAGGTCCTGTGCGCTTAAGTAAGTGGGTTTGCCGTCAATCATCACTACTACACCGCCTTTTCCTTTCAGGCTTATATTGCCATCTTTATCCACCACAACACCCGGCGTTTTTTCCAGAATTTCGTAAGCCGATAAACCGGCATTGGTGGGCGACGCATCTATATTCACAACAGTTTTATCAATTTTTTGCTCGATGAATTGTCTCTGCGATGTAACCACCACGTCAGAAAGTTTGGCCGAAGATTGAAGGCTGATGGTCTTCAGATCAACCTTCGGATGCTCGTTATCGAGTGTTATAAGCGGCGAATACCAGGTTTCATTACCCACAAACTGAACAGAAACCAGGTAATTACCTTCACTGATTTTGTCTATTAGAAAATGTCCGCTTTTATCGGAGAATTGCTGTTTCAGCATTGATGAGTCCGGCTTTAGCAGCATAATTGTAGCAGCCTCTAACGGTTTTTCGGCAATAGCTACTTTGCCATTAATAGAGAAGTCTTGTGCATTAGCTATTGAAAAGCAACAACTTAAAATAATGGTAAGTGTAAAAAAAGTTTTCATTTTGCAGTCTATTAAAGTTCCTTGTTATAATAATTACATAACAAATGTAAGTACCATGCATTGCATAGTTCAGGATTATACATAAACGGCAATGTGATTATTTGGCCGGTTCCATTTCTGAAAAAAATGTGCTGGAAGAAAGTTCAAAATTTCGAAAGCGTATAAACCATAAATCCTTAAGGATTTGGTTTAATGCAAGTTGGAATAAGACGTTTGTAAATCCTGATATGAAATTAAGATAGCGGAAATGAGCTCCGAAGGTTATCCAATTTGAATTACTGAATGATTATTATTTCACCTGCAATTCAGCAACCACCGGCATGTGGTCTGATGCTGTTTTATTCCGGACTACATTATGTGATAATATGGCGAAAGTTTCTTTTGGTTTAAATGCAATAAAATCTATGGCGCCTGTTTCGCCATCTTCACCAAAAGTTGGCGGGCAGTTATTGCAGGTGCGTGTAAAATGCTCATCAAGCGTATTAATTACTTCGCTCCTTTCGTTTGAATTAAAATCGCCGGCTACAATAAACGGCAAAGAAGTTTCTTCAGCAATGCGGCAGATCTCTTTAATCTGCAAATACCTGCTCGTTTTGTTATATGCCTCCAAATGTGTGCTGCCAAAACGAAAAGTTTTACCGCCCGGAAGTGTAACTGTCCCTGTTGCCAGCATACGCTGTTCGCCGCCATTAACGGAATCCATCGGCAGGCGGTAAGCTTTGGTGTCACTTAAAGAATATTTAGACAATATAAGAATACCGTATTCCCCATCATCAAAATCCATTGCTTTTGCAAAGAAAAAAGATGGATAGCCTGCCTTAACCGCCAGTTGTGCAGCCTCATTAATTTTGCCTGACCGGTTTGTGTTTATATCCACTTCCTGCACAGCCACTATATCTGCATTTTGCTTTTTTATTACAGCAGCAATAGCATTCACATCAATCACATCCTGCTTGCCGGGAGGGTTGCAATGATGAACATTATAGGTGATTACTTTAATAGTATTGCCGGCAAAATCACCGGCCCGCATATTTTTATGGGAACTGGCAGTAATAAAGATCACCGCAATAATCAATATAAATTTCAGGCGTTTGTATTGCATATATTAATGATGATCGCTGTTGTTTGTTTGATAGCCAATCTTTACATCGTTCACCTTTGCCGGCAGCCACACCTGCATATCGTTGGAACCTCGATTGCACCAGGCATAATAAGGAATGGCTGTAACTTTACGCTGCTGCATAATAACAGACTGGCCATCTGCAGAAGGCACAGCAGCAAGGCCTTTTCCTTCCAATGCAATAACCGGTTCTGTAAGCACCTGCATATTTTCCGGTATAAATGTGGCTGATGGCGGCACAATGATATCCCATACGCCTTCTTTATTGTCTGCACCTTCCACACAATACAACACAGGGCCACGTTGTATGGCAACACGCCCGTCATCATACTTTATTTGCTTACCTGCCACAATATAATTTACAGGCATGGAAATATCATATCCGATCACGTCACCTTTCTTCCATTCTCTTTTTATAACGGCATAACCATTTTCAACCGTGTAAGCAACATCTTTTCCGTTTACCTGGATTGTTATCGGAGAATTAATAGTATTGGAAAATTTATACAGATCGCCGGGCACCGGCTCTCCTTTTGCCCAGCCCGGTAAGCGCAGGTTCAGGTTGAACGTTGCAGGTTTCTTTGTATCGATTGTCATCTTTACATTGCCATTCCAGGGGTATTCGGTTTGCATGCTGAACGCCACATCATTTTTGCCAAACCTGAAACTGGTATTGCTGCCAACAAATAAATTTACCCATATACCATCATCACTCTTTCCATAAATGTAATTGCCAACTGAAGAAACAAGGCGGGCTATATTTGAAGGGCAACAGGCTGTACCAAACCATTCTTTGCGTTTATGCTGGCCGCTGGAAGCAAGCGGGTTATCATAAAAGAAATGATCGCCGCTGATGCTTAGGCCGGCCAATGCACCATTATATAAACTTCTTTCCAATACATCGATGTATTTACTTTCACCCGTTAATTCACACATACGCTGGTTCCAGAAAATCATACCTACAGAAGCACAGGTTTCACAATAAGCATTTTCATTCGGTAAATCATAATC
>JAEWBD010000367.1 GCA_023391315.1 Bacteroidota bacterium
GTGCAGAAAGGCGGTGGCGTTTTAGGCGTTGCGTTAGTGGGTTATACTTACATTCTTGAAGAAATGGGCGTGCGTTTCATACGGCTTGCAGGCACCAGCGCCGGCGCAATAAATACGGCTTTAATGACGGTGATTGGAACAGAACCCAATACCGGTAACAATTCAAAACAAAAAGTAAAAGGCAATAAAAAAATAGCAAAATCAAAAAAAATGTTACAGGCTATTTGTGACCTTGATTTTTTCAGTCTTGTTGACGGCCATCCTGCGGCCAGGGCACTTATTCAATTGTTTATTAAAGACAAGAATTTCAATACACAGCTCAGCAAATGGTTAACCATTATGCTTATAACTTTAATTGCACTGCCCATGCTTGGTTTTATCGGCCTGGGCTTGCAACACATCTATACATGGATGGCGGGCATTACAACAACTGTATTTATTATAACCGGCCTTTATTTCACCTTGATACTTATACTTTGCGGTTATCTTTTTTTTCTTGCAAAACGCTTAAAGAGTGCAGGTTTTGGAATAAACCCTGGCGATGTTTTTTACGACTGGATTAAAGCCCGCCTGCTCGAAAACAATATTAAAACGGTTTCTAATCTTATTGAAGCAGCTTCTACGCCTGTTAACGATTTATATCTCAGGGAAGAAAGTGTTGAAAGCCTTAACGGTCTTGAAGGCGATGTAACTTTTATTGCTTCAGAAATTGTATCACAGAATAAGATAGAGTTTCCAAAAATGAGCGGGCTTTTCAGAGAGAACATAAATGATCTTCAACCCGCCGGTTTCATACGGGCATCCATGTCTATACCCATTTTTTTTGAATCCTATTTTATAAGCGATATACCATGTGAAGAAAAAGACATTCAGCAGTTGTGGGAAGATATGCTTGAAGAAACCAAACCGCCTTCCACCGCAAGGTTTGTAGATGGCGGTATTCTCTCTAATTTCCCTATCAATATTTTTTACAACCCTAAAGTAGATGTGCCCCGCCTCCCCTCATTTGGTATTGACCTTGATGATGAAAAGGACCTAGGCGATGTTTATGGCGAAAGCTGGCGGCAAATGCCCGTTAGAGATAGGAAGACAGATGATGAAGGAGAAGATTCCGAAAACTGGAGCCTGACAGGATATATTTACAGATTGTTTAATACGGTAAGATTTTATTACGATAAAGATTTCCTCATTAAAAACAGGTTTTATAAAAAAGGGATAGGTTCCATTCCGTTGAAAGGATTTAATTGGCTTAATTTCTTTTTAGAAGATGAAGACAAGATGAAGATGTTTGTACTTGGGGCTAAAACGGCAACAGCCTTTTTACTGAATTTCAACTGGCAGGGATATAAAGCAGGAAGGAAAGAAATGCAGCTAAAATTAAACCAGGAGAAATAGCGCTTTTATAAAAAATTTCTATAACTGCATCAAAACAATAGTTATGCTTTTATACAATTTAAATAACTGGCAATTATTCACCATAGCTTTTGGCTTAATGCTTTTTGTATCATTTATAATGATGATGCAAAGCCGCAATTTTTATACATTCCATCTTACCAAAAGAAGGTTCAGCATTATGGAACTGGAAACGCCGGCCACTTATGCAGAACTGGTTAAAGTGATAAAAGGCTTATATGCATTGCCTGCTAATGACAGCAAAAAATCTATCGGTGCATTAAGAAGGCAGTTATGGGTTGATTTTCTTTTTATGCCGCTTGCCTACGGCAGCGTATTTTTAATTTGCCTGCAGGTATCCGTAAAATTTGAGCCAGGCTTTTGGCACTGCATATTTTTAATACTTGCAGTATTACAGCTTATTCCGTGGCTATGTGACATCATCGAAAATATTTACCTGTTAAAAAAAATTAAGCAGGGGCCCAACATTAACGATTCAAAAGAAGCACTGGCTGCAAAACGCAAATCACATAAAGCATATCTTATTATGGAAGGTTTTAAATGGGGCATAGCGCTTGGCGCAACTGTTTCAGCTATAAGCGCCGTTTGCTATTTTTGGTTAACAGGAAACTATACGGCTTCATCTTTAAAATACTTACTAATAACGCTTGCCGAAATAATTGTTTTTTTAATACTTGCAGGCATATTTAATAAAAAGAAGGCAGTGGTTAGATAGTTTTAAACTGTAATAATATATGGCAAACCGACTTGGCTTTGCATGCATTAGATCAATTAGTTTTACGCTGCCATTTTTTATATTCCATTTTCATACAATGCCCGCAGGGCCTGTAATTGAGGGCAAGCGCTTCTTTTTCGCTGGCAAAGAAAACCCTGTTTTTCCGCTTCATTCTTTTACCGGACGCACAACTTAATTTGCCATATATTTTCAGCTTCCTGTTTCCTCCAAATAAAATTTCCTGCTTCCTGATTCTATATCGTAAATCAATGTTAGATATTTCATCATGCCTTATCATTCATGCTAACTTAATGCATCATGAAAAATGATTCCCAGTGTGTAGCGGCTCCCATGCTGCACTTCGCTTACACCATGCTTCATGTTTGCCCGGTAATAGCCTTTAGTGCTTTTCTCCGGTTTAAAGTTGGTTGTAAAAATCAATGCATCACCTTTGTGCGGATTCATAACAATCGCTTTGGACTGCGCTCTTGGAACCTGCTGTGTCAATACAAACTCGCCGCCCATAAAATCTTTTCCAGGCTCACTAAGCATCAATACTATCTGCATAGGAAAATAAATATCGCCATACAAATCCTGGTGCAATGTATTGAAGCCGCCTTTGCCATATTTCAAAATCAATACAGTTGCTTTCTCTTGTTTGTTATTATGACATTCTTTCAACAACGCTGCATGAGCTTCCGGAAATTGCCTGTTAATATTTAGGTTTTTGAGCCATGTATTGGCTATGCGCGCCAGATGAGGATAAATGTTTTCGCGGATTGTTTGAATGATAGCCGGCAACGGGTAGTTGAAATATTTGTATTCGCCCAAACCAAAACGATAACGTTCCATCACAATGGTTTTACGATATGCATTTGAATCAGGATATGCAGCTTTCAATGCTTCACAATCTTCATTGGCAAGTAATCCCGGAATAATGGCATATCCATTTTGATGCATTCTTTCTGTAATATTTTCCCAATCTGTATTTTGTATTTTTTGAATGATGTGCTGCATTAATAACTGCTTTTAATTTTCAGAATTTGCTTTTGCGCTTTCCCAGCCTATGATAGCTGCTTTTCTTGTTGGCCCCCACATATAACCGCCAAAATTTCCTGCTGACTGAATAACCCGGTGACAGGGAATAAGGTAGGCCACGGGGTTACTCCCGATAGCTGTTCCCACTGCTCTTGATGCTTTTATGTTACCAATTTGCTCAGCAATATTTTTGTATGTTGATAGTTTTCCCATCGGTATTTTCAACAGGCTTTCCCACACTTTTAATTGAAAGCCGGTTCCCTTCAAATGCAGCTTAATTTCATGCAGCCTGCTCCAGTCGTTTTGAAAAATGAATAAAGCATTTTGCTGCAATAAATCCAGCTTTCTTTCAAAAGCAGCATTGGGAAATTTAGTTTTAAGATTATTAATCGCTTTTTCTTCATCATCCTTAAAAGCCATATAACAAATACCCTTTGAGGTGGAAGCAACTATCAGGCTGCCAAAAGGGCTTTCCGCAAAACTGTAATTGATAAAAAGATTTTTGCCGCCATTTTTATATTCGGCAGGCGTCATCCCTTCAATGTTTACAAATAAATCATGCAAGCGGCTCGTGCTTGAAAGCCCTGTTTCAAAGGTTGCATCAAATAGTGTTGTGCGGCCATCTGCCAGCGTTTTTTTAGCATGCTCCACGCTTATATATTGCAGGAATTTTTTCGGGCTGGTGCCTGCCCATTCAGTAAATAACCGCTGAAAATGCGAAGGGCTTAAATGTATCTTTTCAGCAACTTCATCAAGATTGGGCTGTTCCCTGAAGTTTTGCCGGATATAATCAATTGCCTGTGCAATACGGTCATAATTAATTTTTTCCTTTGTCTCCATTTCTTCCAAATTTTGTAATGCAAAAATCCACATGATTTTGCTGTTAAAAAATCCGAAACCTGCTAAGTTTTATTATGAGTAATCCGGAAAAATAAATTTTATTATAGTCACAGTGCACAGATATAAATTTGTGCATTGGTGACTATAAATTCTTAACATTTATTATGCTTATTAAGCACGGACGGCAACCGAAATCCTTGAAAAATCTTTACCTGTCATTAAATAAATAACTCAGAATTCAGGAGATATTTTAAGCATAAATTTTATACGTTAAATGTTGAAAACTGCCGCTCAACCGCCCTGTCAAAATTTTGTAATTTTGCAGCCGATGAATCGAACAAATAACAAAAAAATTAAAATAGCAATCCTTGATCTTTATGAAGGCGCTGCCAACCAGGGTATGCGTTGTTTGCAGCAAATCGTAGATGAATGGGCTTTAAAAAAAAATAAAGATGTTCAGCTTGATATTTTTGATGTGCGGCTGAAGCTTGAACTGCCAGATCTTTCTTATGATGCTTACATTTCAAGTGGTGGACCCGGCTCACCATTGGATACGGCCGGTCTTGAATGGGACAAGAAATTTATGCATTGGATTAAACAGGTTAATAACTGGAATAATGATTTCAGCAACTATCCCAAAAAGCATGTGTTCTTTATTTGCCATAGTTTCCAGCTTGCCTGCAGGCATTTTAAAGTGGGCAATGTTTGTGCGCGTAATTCAACTTCATTCGGTACATTTCCTGTACACATGACGTTCGATGGCGCCAACGAAATGGTTTTTGCCGGCATGAAAGACCCTTTTTATGCTGTTGACAGCCGTGATTACCAGGTTATTCAGCCTAATCATAACCGCCTGAAAGAAATGGGTGCAAAAATACTGGCTATCGAAAAAGAAAGGCCACATGTGCGCTACGAAAGGGCAATCATGGCTATTCGCTTTAATGATTATTTCATTGGCACACAGTTTCATCCCGAAGCTGACGCTGTTGGCATGACGGTGCATTTGCATACGCCCGACAGGAAAGAAACGGTTATTAAAAATTATGGTGAGGCTAAATGGCAAAGCATGATCGAACACCTGAACGATCCGGATAAAATTTTATGGACATACAGCCACATCATTCCAAATTTTCTCAATATTGCTATTGAAGAATTAGTAGAGAATTAATTTTTGATGGCCGGCTGTAGTAATGCTATTTAACTTCCC
>JAEWBD010000019.1 GCA_023391315.1 Bacteroidota bacterium
CCACAGGATACACCTGTAGCTTTTCTTGGTAAATAATCTGTAGTTATCCAACGGTAATAATTATCCTGGCTGGCATCATCCCTAAACCGTATTTGTACATCCGCAGCATTTAGTTGGGGCGGATAAATAGCTTTTGTTTTCGCTACAGTATCTATATCAAATATTGTATTTAAGGGCACTATTGTTTCAGGTTGCGACACATATCGTTCACCACTAGATAAATAGATTGTTATAAAATAAGTTTCATTTGGCTTTGGGTAGAAACGATGAAACTCATCCTTATACTGGCCTTTGCCTGCAGAAATTAATTCCACACTGTCCTGCAGGTTTTTATTGTACAAAATGATAGTGGCGTCGTCAATAAAATCCTGCAATTGTGCGCCATTCTCATTAAAGATGCCGGAATATGACAGGGTGACTGTACAAGGTGTACTATCAGTAAGCAACAATCCTTCTACAACCAGCAAAGGCTTATTTTGCCTGTACTCAGGATGCACCTGTTTTATACAACCCGTTAGCAGAATTATTGCAGATAAAATATATAAACGCATTGTTAGAAATTAAAGCTCCAGGAAATAGAAGGAATAATGCTGCCGATCACAGATAACTGATAAGCCTTTATTTGATTTCCTTCCCTTTTAAAATATAATGAATACACATTCTTTCTTAAATACACATTGTAAAATGAAAAGTTTAAAACACTATACCGTTTTTGCCCGGGATAGCGTCTCGTATCATGCGAAAAAGAAATATCCAGCCTGTGATAATCAGGCAGGCGGTCCTGGTTGCGGACTGAATAATTGGTAACAATAGTATTGTTTATAATATAAGAGCCGTCAGGATAAGTAGCAGGCCTCCCTGTTGTATAAACAAAATTGGATGAGAAAAGCCAGCCCTTGCCCAGCTTTACTGAAGCAGACAACACAAAATTATTTGGGCGATCTACATTCCCGGGATAGTATTCGCCTCCATTTACCTGTTCCTCCGCAAAATCTGAAAGTACTTTTGTAAATACCCTTGAATAGGTATAGGAGGCACCACCCGTTACCATACCGGCATTTTTTCGCACAGAAAGTTCAGCGCCGTACGCATAATTCTGAGCTGGCAGCACTTGTGTTTCAATTGCAGGATTCAAATAAAGATCTGCACCATTTTTATATTCAATCGTATTGTCAGTAGTGCGATAGTAACCCTCCAGCGAAAAAGAATATTTCTTACCAACATCTTTAAAAAAACCTATTGAGTAATTATCCGATACTTCAGGCAAAATATACGGGCCGCTTAATTTCCAGTAATCAACAGGCGTTACAGAAGTAGTGTTGGTTATTAAGTGCAGGTACTGCTGAATTTTGTTGTAAGATAATTTTATTGACGTTGAAGAATCGAGCAAAACTCTGAGCAGTAACCTTGGTTCAATAGAATGATATTGGCTGATCGCTTTATTTTTTTGATAAAAAACAGAATCTGTAATTGTTTCCGGCTTTCTGGGCTCGCCTGGCAGGTAATTATAAATCGTATGCTCTCCTAAATACTGATAAAAAGTAAACCGTACACCAATTTGAGCGCTTAAAAATTTAGTGATTTTATTTTCTGAACTTATAAATGCATTCCATTCACTGGCGTTTTCTGCCTGCAGGGTTTTATTCACAATCGCAGATCCATTCCCGGTGCCTTTCAAATTTCCCGGGTTTAATGTATAATGCGTAAAGCCGCCGCCAAATGCTATTTTTTGCTCACCAGCAATAGCATATTCTGCTGCCGCCCTTGCTTCTTTCTGCTGTATAACAGAAGCCAGGCGAAATGCATATTGTTTGTCAAGGCCGTTTATTGAAGATGCATATTTGCTGAAGTTGCCGGAAATATTTACAGAAAGTTTATTGCTGATATTGCTTCGCCATGAAAGCACGCCGGCATAATTTTTCCATGAATAAGCTGTATCGCCGGGAAATTTGTACTTGTCGTAACTGTTATAAAAAGTAAAGTTTATCCTGTTATTACTATTGGGAGTATAAGCAAGTTTTAAAATACCATCATAATAAAATGCATCACTGTTAGCCACATCTCCGGGAAACAAATTCATCATGAGCTTGGGATAAGCAATCCTGCCGGCTGCCATAACTGTTAATTTATCTTTTACTATGGGCCCTTCAAGCATCATGCGGCTGCTGACAAAGCCAATACCCCCGCTATACCGCATCGTATCCGGGTTCCCTTGCTTTGCATTTAACAGCATAACTGATGATAGCCTGCTGCCATACATAGCTGGTATAGCACCTTTATAAAATGTTATATCCTGAATAGCATCAGCATTAATACCAGAATAAAACCCCAGCAGATGCGCCACATTAAATAAAGGTGCTCCATCCAATAATATCAGGTTTTGATCAGCATTCCCGCCACGCACATAATAGCTGCTTACAGTTTCGCCGGCTGTAATAATTCCGGGCTGCAAAGCCAAAGCACGTATTACGTCTGCTTCGCCAAAGGCCAATGGCATTTTTTTTATCTGGGATGCATTGATTTGTACATTGCTCATTTGAAGATTGGCAACGGTTGCACTTCTGCTTGCCGTTTCAACAGTTACTTCTGGCAGTTCCTTCAGCGGCTTTTTTTTAATATAAAAGGTTTCAAAATTACTTTCAGCAATATGGATGGGTATGTTGGTTTTATGATAATCCAAAGAGGAAAAAACAAGCGTATAATTATCTATGGGCAATTGCAATTCAAACCTGCCTGAAGAATCAGTATTGGTTGCAATTTTTTTGCCCATTACAGAGACAGTTATGCCTTCAACAGGTGTATGAAAATCATAATCTACAACCACACCTTTAAATGTTCTGGTTTGCGCAGCTGCTAACTGGGCAAGTAAAATAAACAACAAAAGCGTGAAATACGGCCGCAGTTTCTTTCTCAATGCAAGCATTTAATTAGTATGTTATGCAATATAGCTGCATAATTTATAAGATTATTAATTTTTATAGAAGCCGCGACACATTAAAACTGTCTTATGCGTTGTACGACCTTAAAGGGTTTAGTTTAATTTGCACACATGAAGATTGCTGAAATTATAAATCATCTCGAAACTATTGCGCCACCTGCTTTGCAGGAAGATTATGATAATGCGGGATTAATTACCGGGAATGCTTCCTGGATTTGCACGGGTGTTTTATGTACGCTTGATGCCACAGAAGCTGTTGTGGAAGAAGCCAAAGCATCCAAC
>JAEWBD010000028.1 GCA_023391315.1 Bacteroidota bacterium
GAAGGATGAACAATGGCATCGAGCAAACCATCTTTTGCATACTTGGAACCAATCTCCGTAAGCTTCGGGCCAAAATCTTTTCCTTCGTTTCCGGCTACATGGCATACAGAACATGTATTCATGAAAATAACTTTTCCTTTCGCCGCATCGGCTTTTATAGCAGCAAGCTCATTCATCGTTGGCGCTTTCTTTAAAGCAGTTGTTGTGTGACCAGGCAAATAACTTTCTGCCTCGCTTTTTACAGAACCTCGCCATGCGCCGCTAACACTTGCAACAACATCAGGTACCAATTCGGCAGGAACTTTTTTTGCTTTTAAAATTTCAAGCACCCTGTCTTCACCACCCCAGCTTTTGCCAATTTTACCTGCGGCATCCTTGCGTATGTTTATTGGATATCCAGGAGATAACGCAACTTTTTGAATGATATCAATTGATTCTTTGCTGCCCACACCACTCAATGCTGCCAGCAATGCTTTAGTTTGCGATGTGTCTTTTCCATTTAATACTTTCTGAACAAGTGCAGCACCTTTTAACATTAACAATAATCTTGCGGCATCTCTTCCCAAACCGGCGTTTGCACTGTCAATGGCAAGCTGCAAAAGGTTTTTGTTTTCAGCTTTTACTTCATACTGTTTTACAAATTCTATGTATTCGGGTGTTCTTTGCACAGACTCAATTACATCCGCTAATGCTTTTTGCGCAGCAGCAGAATGCTGTACCGTTTTTACATCAAGGGCATGCAACACCAGTTTGTTTAATGATACATCATTCGATGTATTATCTGTAATCATTTTTACGAGATAAGAAGATTTTGCAGAGCCTGTATTAAAGTCAAATGCGCGGAAATATCTTAAACGGTTTTGAACAGGAACATCTTTATCTGAAGCAAGCCGGGCAAGATAAGGAACGGCTTCATCCGTTCTTGCACGCCACACAATATCCCTGGATGCTGCAGATTGCAACGGATCTTTTACCTGGTTAAGGTAGGCTTTAAAAAATGCGTTCCATTGTTTATCGGCGCCAATGCCTAAAGCTTCCAGGTACCACCGCTCTTTGCCATCATGCTGCATGGCAAGCGTTGCCCACAATTCCGGCGCTTCAGCAGATTTGTTATGATGCAAAGCGATAGCACATTCTCTGCGCACCTGAGCATCGCTATCATTCACCAATTGCTTAATAACATTTACCACATCAGCATTTAATTCTCTTGCCGCCCTTAAACCTGTAATGCGCAAATCGGGATTATTACTTTTTATTGCCTGTTGAATATATTGCTGTGCATTTGCATTTTTCATTTTTATCAAAACCCAAAATGCCCTTGCACGCATGCGGGGATTTGCATTTTCATCATTCCATAATTTTTCCAATGCCGGCACCGCTTCCGTTCCCATTGATTGTAATGTGGTGAATGCATGGTAACGAACAGAAAGATTGGCATTTTGCAAAGCTGTAATGGCGCCTTCGGGGGTTGAATAATTTTCTTTGGGAATAGTATAATCTGATTTAGGAGGGGCAATACGATAAATCCTTCCCCGTGTTTGATCACCAGCCTGGTGCCCGCCCACACCCGGATCATACCAATCCGCAACAATCAATGAACCATCAGGGGCAACACAAATATCGGCGGGACGAAACCATTTATCTTTTTCGCCTTCAAGTATATTAATAATTTTCGCAGCATATCCTGCACCGTTTTTTGTGACGGAATAAGAACGTACAATGTTTGTACCTGCATCACAATGTATCAACTGGCCCTGAAATTCTTTGGGCAATAATGAGCCTTCATAAACAACTATTCCTGTTGGCGAGCCTGCGCCTGTTTGTAATAAATTAGGCACTTCACCGGGATCGTTCAAATGCCAGTGCCGAAAAGGGATTGAATCTTCAATGTTCGTCCTGTTTGCCTGCCAGCCCGCGCCGGTCATTTCATCTGTGTAACCATAATTTCCATAGTCCATAACATAGTTAATACGAACGCCGCGGTTACCATCATCATCATTATCACTTTGCCACAGGGTGCCATAACTATCTACAGCCACTTCGTATGGGTTGCGGAAGTTCTGGCCCAAACATTCCACATGCGAGCCATCGGGATTGCAGCGAAATACCATTCCCTGTTTATATTTTTTTGAATCGATAGGATCGCCGTCCTGGTCGAGAACAGGCTTGCCGTTCTTATCTTTTAATTGCCTGCCTTCATTCCCAAAATTGAAATACAGTTTTCCATCAGCGCCAAAGGTGAATGTATGCATGCCATGATCATGCTGTTCGCCTCCAATGCCCGAAAACATTATCTCTTTTCTGTCGGCTTTATCATCACCATCATCATCGTAAAATGCCCATACATAAGGGCTTTGAGATATCAAAACCTGTTTGCCTAACACACCTATACCAAGCGGCGCATTTAGTTCAGGCCCCTGATAAAAAACTTTTGCAGTATCAGCCCTGCCATCGCCATTGTTATCTTCTAAAATCATTATCCTGTCACCTGCTGCATTTGTTGGGTTCCCGTTAATTGCAGGGCGATAATTATAAGCTTCAGTTACCCAAACGCGCCCTCTTTCATCCACATCAATATTGGTTGGGTTTTTTAACATGGGTTCTGTTGCAAAAGTGCGCACAGCAAGGCCATCGAACGCCTCCAACCCTTTCAATGCATTTTCTGCAAGATGCTGCTGCGCTTCAGTGAGGGTATCAACTTTTGTTTCAGAAGTTTTATTTGTGTTGTTTTTGCAGGAAATCAGAAAAGATATAGCCAGGCAGATAAATGGAAGCGAACGGTTCATTGTGCAAACAAGTTTTAACTAATGATGAAAATGCTTTTTATTACTCTTTAAGAAGCAAGCTCTATAAGCTTAGGAAAACGCAAAATAAAATATGCATCGCAAAATCTTTAGAATATTTATAAAAGGATGTTCTGCTTTAAAATAAATAATCCAGAAAAAGTAAATAATAAACTTGATCTTTTCATTGTTCATTTAATTTCTTTGCACGCATGAAGGGCGCTTTAATCCGTTTGCACATCGCTGTTTTTCTCTGGGGTTTTACCGGGGTGCTGGGCCGTGCCATTAAATTGAATGAAGCCTGGCTGGTTTGGTGGCGCATGTTTATAACCGTAGTTAGCCTGTGGGTACTGTTTTATTTTCTTAATCGCATTCGTGCAGTTGCATTTAAAGACTTTCTTAAAATTGCCGCCATCGGCACTGTGCTTTCGCTGCACTGGCTTGCGTTTTATGGAAGCATTAAATATTCAAACGTATCAATTGCATTAACCTGCCTCAGCACTACCGGCTTAATGAGCGCCGTTATTGAACCGCTATTTTTCAGGAGAAGAGTAAATATATTTGAGTTGGTGCTGGGCCTTTTTGCTTTGGGCGGTATTATAATAATTTATGCCACGAACCTTCATTTTTCTGTGGGTATTTATATAGGGTTAGTGGCTGCACTGTTAACGGTAATTGTATCCGTAATGAATAAGAAATTAATCAGCGGTTACACGCATGATGCCATCACTTTATACCAGTTAACAGGCGGCTTTGTTGGCCTGAGCATTTTATTGCCTTTTTATAATATGCTGTTTCCTTCAGCACAACATATACCCCAGCAATTTGACTGGCTGTGGCTGATTATTTTGAGCTGGTTCTGCACCATACTCACTTTTATTTTATACATCAATGCACTAAAACAGGTGAGCGCTTTTACGGTAAACCTTACGCTTACACTGGAACCTGTTTATGGAATTATTCTTGCCTTTATTCTTTATAAAGAAAATGAAAGTTTAAGCAGGTATTTTTATTTTGGTTTTGCTCTGATATTTATTGCGGTGGTATTACAAATGCTGCGGTTATTGAAAGATAAAAGAAAGCTCCCGGTAAGCACATTGTAAAAAAGTACGGGCATAAAAAAAGCTCCGTTGCCGGAACTTTTTTATATACGAATGTTTCAATGATTATCTTCTGCCGCCATTACCGCCGCGCCTGTTTTGTCTCCATTCCATTTGTTTTTGATCAAGCTTCTGCAACTGGTCTGCGGT
>JAEWBD010000044.1 GCA_023391315.1 Bacteroidota bacterium
ACTTACACCTCCGGCAGGCACTACGGTTATGTTTAATGATTCGCTTTTGTTGCGTGCAGACGAAACGACCGCGAATAAGCGGCAAGCTATCATCCTGCCACTTCGTCAGGGAAAGTATTCATTGCGGGTACAACATCCAACTAACAGTACAGTGTCTACGCCCATTTATTTTGGTTTATATTACAGTGAAAACGGCCAGGATGACTGGTGGAGAAACTCTATCGTGAGATGGTGATCGTCAGTTTTACATGTTTATCTTGAATTAATCAAATTCAGAACCAGCTTTATCATCAGCTCCTTATCATTCGGGTCGCTCTGTGCAATAAGTAAGGCCAATGCGGTCAAGCCGTTATCGTTAATTTTCACTTCTCCATTTTTTTTAAACCGGTGTTTATTCTTTTCAAGAAACCAAACGAATAAAAATGCGCCAATACGTTTGTTGCCATCGGTGAATGGATGATTTTTTATAACAAAGTATAATAAATTATATAAACAGCTTTTTGCATATACACTTTTCTTAATTACAATGGCTATGAGTATTGGCCTTTTAGCAGCTGTCATGGGTTTGTGGTTGCCGCGACTTATTTGAAAACAACATTGTAATATCAACAGATTCGGTAATTAAGGGTAGTGTTAAAAATTACAATAACCCTTATCACTCAAATCATATCAAATCTTATCAAAACAACACAAGGCTTTACTTCATTTAATATGATTTGATTACTTCGGAAGCCTTAACTGTTAACAGCGATATTTGTATCCCCATCAAAATATGATGAGGATGTTTTTACTGTAACTATCTTCTTTAATTTTAACGGGTAAGTTTCTTATTAGTGAACATGAAATTTGTGAAGTATGTTAAACGAAACGCCCATGTTGTTTCCTATGGCTCCGGCGGAGTTCTGGAAACAAATCAGATCAACAATTGAAGAAGTGGTTAGTGAGAAAATCAATCAGCCATTTCAGTCACCACCCACAGATCACCTTCCTGAAAAAGCCTTATTAAAAGCCAGCGATGTTTGTGCTGTATTTCAGGTATCCAAGCCAACACTATACGATTGGCTGAGACAGGACAAACTCAAAAGCTTCAAGATCAAATCAAGGCGCTATTTTCTCCGGACAGATATTGAAGCCATGATCAGAAAACAGTTTGAAGCAACGGTAAGCAACACTACTATTTAATCAACTTTAAAAATTGTGAGTTATGAATTGTGCGGAGGCCAACAAAGTTGACCTGGTGGATTATTTATATGCATCAGGATATACGCCGGCAAAAATAAAAGGCAATGATTATTGGTATATATCACCATTAAGAGATGAGCGGACAGCATCTTTTAAGATAGACAGAAGCAAAAATGTATGGTTTGACCACGGCACCGGTAATGGCGGAACGGCGATAGATTTTGTGATACAATATTTTAACTGTGATGTGCAGCAGGCATTGCAAAAATTAGAAGCACATATTGCACATAAAAGGGTCAGGTTCTTGATGAATAATGCCAAAGGAAACGAAAACCAACTTTCTTTTCAACAGCAAAAAGATACGCTGTTTCACCTGCATGAAAACAGTTTGATAAATGAAGGGCATGCAGCAGAAACAGCTATCAAAATAATAGCCGCAAAGCAGCCCATCACACACCCTTTGCTTTGCCACTATTTAAAAGAAAGATGCATCAATAAAAATGTTGCTGACAGGTATTGCCATGAAGTAAGTTTTAAGTTGAATAATAAAGAAAGAGAATTTATAGCGATAGGATTTAAAAATAATGCCGGTGGATATGAGCTTAGGAATGAGTTTTTCAAACTCAGCAGCACTCCAAAATATGTTACTTATATCAGCAATAGTGATGCGCAAAATGAGCCAACATCCAAAGAACAAAGAGCAAAAATTTTGCCGGTAGATCCATTAAAAATTGATGATCAAAACCTTGTTTCAAATGCAAAAAATCCGGAACAAATTTTTGCACATAATCAGATTGTAAAACACACAAAATCCATTGCTGTTTTTGAAGGCTTTTTTGATTTTTTAAGCTGGCAAACTATTCACCAAAACCAACCGCATACACTGACAAATTTTCTTATCCTCAACTCACTATCCTTTTTTGAAAGAAGCCTTTTGCTGATGGAAAAACATGAGCATATCAAATTGTATTTAGATCATGATGCAGCAGGAAGAAAATGTGTTGAACAGGCTTTGAACAGATCTCTGAAGTACGATGATAAAAGCAGGTTATACAACTGCTATAAGGATTTAAACGATTGGTTAAGGCATTTTGGAAAGCTGGAGAAGAAGCAAACATTAAGGCGGTCTAAAGGGTTGGGTTTGGGGTAAATCTTTAGGAGCCAGCTATGTTTCGGTTAAACCGAAACGCTGGCTTTTTTCATCCGCCACAGGCGGATTCAAAAAGTTATTGAAGCAGACAGAAGAAAATGAAGGGAAGATGTTGCAAACAGAAAATACAAAAAAGAGTAAAGGTGGAAGGCCGAAAAAAGCCGTTAAGCAAAATCATTTTATCGGAATAAAATGTACGTTAATTGAAAAAACTTACCTCAAACGAAAAGCTAAGATGGCTGGTTTGAGGCTTTCTGAATTTATTAGGGAAGCGGCTTTGAGAGGACGAGCTGTCAGGCAGGCAAAGGTTATCCCAAAAGAAATTTTACAGTTCACTGCTACTTTAAATCATCTCGCCGCCAACATTAATCAACTGGCAAAAAAGAGCAATCAAAATTACTTTTTGGACGAAGCAGAAAAGGCCGCGCTTCGAATGCTTCCGGAAGAGGTGAAACAGCTTGCAACATCAATTAAAAATTGTATGAAATGATCGGCAAAATAATTTTAGGAAAATCCTTCAAAGGATGCATCAATTATTGCCTGCACGATAAGCTGAAAAAAGATGCTGAAGAGCAAATAATGAAGAACCGCGCCGAAGTGCTTTTGTATAATAAATGCTTTGGTAATGCCGGTGAATTGATCAAACAGTTTAATGAACTAAGACAGCACAATCAGAAACTTTCAAAACCGGTTATGCATATAACGCTAAGCCTTGCCCCCGGTGAACTAAAATCAGCTAATACTTTATCAGTAATTGCAGAAGACACAGCAAGGTATTTAGGGTTTGAAGAAAACATGTTTGTAGCAGTATTGCATAAAGACACAAGCAATCATCAGCATCTGCACCTTGTTGTGAACCGTGTTGGTTTTGATGGCAAAACTTTAAGTGATAGCAATAGCTATAAACGCATGGCAGATTGCTGCCGGAAACTGGAATTGAAACACAAGTTGCAACAGGTTTTAAGCCCACGAAGATTCTTGTCACAGGAATTAAGAAATATACCACGCCACGACATCAGGAAAGAACAACTGAAACAGGATATAATTACATGCCTGCGCACATCAAAATCTTACACTGAATTTGAAAGCAAAATGAAAACTTTAAAATATGATGTTATTAAAGGCAGGGGTATTGCATTTATGGACAAACAAAAGGTTTATACAAAAGGCAGTGAAGTAGGCTATTCGCTGATGAAAATTGAGCAACATTTAGCCAAGCAGTTGAAAGAAAAAGATAGGCTGTTGCAACACTTCAATCATAAGCAAATAGCCCAATCTAATAAAGATACACTCCAGCCACTGCATTCTTTAAAACAAAATTTTGAACGATCTGAAAGTAAAATTTTGGAACAGCTTATGAAACATGAGCAACAATCGGAGCAAGTAAATCCATTGCTGGTGAAAAGAAAAAGGAAACCTCGCCAGCAAACACCACATCTATGAACAAATTACTTGATGAATAAAAATGAAGTGTATGGAAAATGAACAGATTTTATCAGCAGTAACGCAGTTATTGGAAGAGCAAAGACAAAATGCTGCACAATATGAAAAAAACAGCATTGCTTTACAAAGCATTGATAAGCATGTAAGCGAATTGGAGAACTCTTTAACTATTATAAAAAGGTCTTCGCCGGATGCCGGAACAGAAAAATTGCAGGAAGATATAGATCATATTAAAAAGCAGTTATCTGAATTGCCCCGGAATATAGTACAGCAGAAACGATATTTGTTTTTTCCCGAATACAATGCCAAAGAATATTACAGTGCCATTCTCAAATGGGTATTCTATATGCCTATGGCAACGTATGCATATTGGTTGTTGAAGTTCTGGTTAAAAGGATAATGATCCGCAATAGCTCACCATATAACTTGAAGTGTACGGCTGTTATTTATTGATATTTATCAGTGTTGTAAAAGCGTTGTATATTGAAAAGGCGGGATTAAATAAGATAGAATTATAGCAATACATGTGATAGGGTAGGTAACTGATAAATTCTTTGCTCTTACTAAGAAGTCAGCTTACTTTTTACCCCAAATCAAAACGAGTTATTTTTTGTGAAAACATTGCTCTCTATTTTCCTTTTATCTTATTCCGGTACTCACCCGGTGGCATCCCAACCCTGCCATTAAAAAATTTTACAAAATAACTAACTGAATCAAAGTTTAACTCGAATGCAATTTCTTTCACAGAAATATTGGAAATAGTTAATAGCTCTTTTGCTTTTTGGATTTTAATTTCCAAACGATATTGCTCGGGAGAAAAACCGGTATATTTTTTAAATATTTTTCTAAACCATGAATAGCTCCAGTTAAGTGATGCTGCAATAGCTTCAGTTGTCATATTGGTAGAAATACTTTCCTGCATCAGGGTTTTAGCCTTATTAATCTGTAACACAATATCTCCGTCTGTGAATAAATTGTTCTTTTCTGAATAATAGGAAATACCCAATAATAAGCTCACGATGCCTGCCAGCGCCTGCTGGTATGCTGTTTTTTGAACATTGGCTATCTCTATTCCTTGCTTGAACAATGAAACCAGTTGTTCGTTAAATCCTATATTCAGTATTGGGTTATCTCTTGAAAAAAATTTATTGTTTATTAAGCTATCCATATTTTGGCCGTTAAACCCAACCCAGTATTCCGTCCACCCTGCCTGCTTTTTGGGTAGGTAAGTATGCCATTCATTAGGAAACAACAATAACAAAGAGCCGCCTGCAATTTCCACAGGCTTACAATGTTTTGACTGAAACACGCCGCCACCTGTGGTTAAGTACAATAGAATATATTCCTGCAAAACCCTGCCTGTTGCTGGATTAAACCAGTAAGCCGACGGATGTATCTTCGGAGGATAACTTGTATTCGGTTCTATAATCTGTGATCCTATCGTTGTTATATAAAGCCCCCACAATTCATCAATAGCGTTAACGGTTAGATACTTTATGCTCTGATTTTCTTTAATATTCATAATAGTGTCAAAAAGTTATATAACAGTATCAAAAATTCACCTCTTGCTATATTCTATTATTCTAAAATTGCAACCGGAAGTTATGTCAAAAGTAATACGAAACGCTTGTTCATTCAATAAACAAATTAATTTATCGGGCCTTGATTTAAACATGTTTCTGCGGTTTTGACTATGACAAAGCTTGTTAAAATGTAAACATTGTTTAGTTAGTATCCTGTCAAAGAAGATCGCCTGTTAATCAGGATTTATTCAAAAAAACCTGGAATCAGAACTTTAAGGTTAAGGATGGGCATTGTTATGCGCTGACCGTTTTAGCAGGTCAAAAAATACTATTTGTAAAAATTTTTATACAAGTCAAATATCTATTCACTATAAAAGCACTAAATCGATTGCTTATGTTACAAAAAACAACTAACCGCCTGTCTATGGTGAAATGCCCTGCATTTTTACTGGCACTTTTATTTTTTAGTACCGGGTTATTTGCCCAAAAGAGAATTACGGTAAAAGGAATAGTAATCTCAGATAGTGCTGTAGCCTTATCAAATGTTTCCGTTACAGTAAAGGGTTCAGCCGGAGGAACTATGACGGATGAAAAGGGCGCTTTTCAAGTCAATACTGTTGAAGGTGCTACTCTAATATTTTCATCAGTTGGTTACCAGGAAAAACAAATGGTTATTAAGAATGATAATCAGGACTTGAAAATAGTTCTTAGCACATCTGACGGAGCTTTAAACGATGTTGTAGTTGTGGGCTATGGTACCCGAAAGAAAGCTACATTAACCGGCGCAATAGTAACCGCGAAAGGCGATGAAATAGCAACTTCTCCGGCTGGCAATGTATCAAATTCATTAGCCGGAAGATTGCCAGGCCTGGTTGTTATAACACGTACCGGAGAGCCGGGCAATGATGGCTCAACACTTAGAATAAGAGGTGTAAATACGCTTGGCGATAACTCTCCACTTGTAGTTGTTGATGGCATTGCCGGTCGTAATTTGGAGAGAATAGATCCGGCTACAATAGAATCGGTTACCGTGTTAAAAGATGCTTCTGCAGCAATATATGGCGCACAGGCTGCCAACGGCGTTATCCTTGTTACCACCAAACGCGGCACAACTGGTAAGCCAACCGTTCAGCTATCCTTAAACCAGGGCTGGAACACGCCAACTGTTCTGCCTGAAATGGTAGATGCACCAACTTATGCAACCATACAAAATGAAATTTCCAAGGCTTATCATCCAAACGATCCTTTACCCTATTCAGATGAAGACATTCAGAAATATAAAGATGGTTCTGATCCATGGGGTCACCCAAATACCGATTGGTTTAAAGAAACAATTAAAAAGAATGCTCCGCAGCGCTATGGAAGCTTAACAGTTTCGGGAGGTTCTGAAGCAATAAAATATTTTATTGCTTTAGGTTCAAACTACCAGGATGGTATGTATAAAGATGGAGCGGTAAATTATTATCAGACTAATTTTCAAAGCAATATTGATGCAAAGATATCCAACGATATTCAGCTGAGCTTTAATGTTACCGGCCGCCAGGAAACCAGGAACTATCCTGGCGGCGGGCCAAACGGCGGAAGCGCTGATCAGGCACAAAATATATTTTGGGCTTTAAATCGGGCTTTCCCTATCTGGCCTGCAAAATGGCCGAATGGTTTGCCCGGGCCTGCTATTGAGTACGGAGCTAATCCTGTAGTGCTGGTTACCGATGCCACAGGATATACAAAACAAAAAGATTATACTTTACAGAGTAACGTAAGGCTTGTTGTAAATATACCCTGGATTAAAGGGCTATCATTTACCGGCAATGCAGCATTTGATAAACTAATTATCAACTACAAACAATTTAGAAAACCCTGGTACCTGTACACCTGGGATAAAGTTTCTTTAGATGCTGATGGCCAGCCACTTCTTTTAGCTGCTAAGAGTGGAAACACTGACCCAAGCTTGCGCCAAAGCCAGAACGACAATCAAAACGTTACGCTAAACGCTCTTATAAACTATGATCGCGTTTTTAATAAGCATGATATAAAGCTGCTTGTTGGTGCAGAAAATATTGCCGGAGATTATTCAACTTTCTGGGCTTACAGAAGATATTACTCAAGCGATCTTCTCGACGAGCTGGATCTTGGTGGCAATGCACAAAAGGATAATGGCGGCTCTTCAGGTAAAGCCCGCAGGCTGGATTATTTTGGAAGAGCAAGCTATGTTTATGATACTAAATACATGTTTGATTTTGTGTGGCGATATGATGGCTCTTACATTTTCGATCCTAATGGTAAACAGTTTGGCTTTTTCCCGGGCGTTTCGTTAGGCTACAGAATATCGAATGAAAATTTTTGGAAAGACAATATCTCTTTTATCAATGAATTTAAAATAAGGGGTTCATGGGGTCAAACGGGTAATGACAGGATTGCGCCATATCAATATCTTACAACATACGGCTATAACGGAAGTTATATATTTAATCAAAGTATTTCCGAACAAACACTTGGTGCTTTACGCATTCCCAATGAAGGCGTTACCTGGGAAAAAGCCAACCAGTCAAACCTCGGCTTTGATGCGGCTTTACTAAACAACAAGCTGAACATGAGCGCCGATTATTTTTATAATCTCCGCACCAATATTCTTGCATATAGAAATGCTTCGGTGCCAGCTTCTGCCGGGTTAAGTTTACCACAGGAAAACATTGGTGAGGTTGTAAATAAAGGCTTTGAAGTACAGGTTGGTTATAATAGCAGTATCGGCAGTGATTTTAAATACCAGTTGTCGGCTAATTTGGCGTATGCAAATAACCATATAAAGTTTTGGGATGAAACGCCTGGCGTACCGGACTATCAAAGATCAACCGGTAAGCAAATGAATGCGCAAATGTACTACCAGGCAATGGGAGTATTTGTTGATCAGAAAGCGGTTGATGATTATCCCCACATGGATGGAGCACGCCCCGGCGACATAAGATTTAAAGATGTAAACGGTGATGGTAAAATAGATGGTTTAGATTTGGTGAGGAGCGATAAGACTTCTATACCAACATTAACCGGCGGCTTTAGTATCCAGGCTCAATACAAAGACTGGTATGTAAGTATATTATTCCAGGGTGCCGCAGGCGCTGAAAGAGCCTATACCACTTTTTCGGGCGGCCCCGGCGTTGGCAACTTCATGTATAACCTCGTTAAAGACCGGTGGACGCCGGAACATCCAAGTTCAGAAAACCCTAGGGCATGGGAACGTGGCGGCGCATACTGGATGACAGACGGACTGCCAAACAACACTTATTTTGTTAGAAGCAGTGATTATTTAAGATTGAAGACTTTTGAACTCGGTTATTATCTTCCTTCTAAACTGCTTCATAAAATAGGCATGCAATCACTAAGAGTATATGCAAGCGGCCT
>JAEWBD010000196.1 GCA_023391315.1 Bacteroidota bacterium
AAGCGGCGAGGCAGGGGGCAAAAGGCATTTTTATTATTCATAATACCGAAGCAGCCTCGTATCCTTTCAGCGTGGTGCAGAGCTCCTGGGGCAGTTCTAATTTATATCTAGATAAAAGAGGGGATAAAGAATATCATTGTGCCTTACAGGGATGGGTTTCGGCAGATGCGGCCAAAAAATTGCTGGCGGCTGCGGGTAAAGACAGCTCTTTGCTGGTAAGCGCTAATAAGCAGGGTTTTAAAGCGGTGCCGCTGGGCGAAAAGTTATCGCTGAAAGTAAGAGTAACAGCAACTTATAATACTTCACATAATGTACTTGCCAAACTTACCGGCAGCAAAAGGCCTGATGAATATATTATTTATACAGCGCACTGGGACCATCTGGGTATTGGCCAGCCGGATGCAAATGGTGATTCCATTTATAACGGCGCCATTGATAATGCCAGCGGCACGGCGGCGCTGATTGAAATGGCAAGGGCATTTACTTCCTTAAAAGAAAAGCCGGAACGCAGTATTTTGTTTTTGGCGGTTACAGCAGAGGAGCAGGGGTTACTGGGGTCTGCATATTATGCGGAACATCCTGTTTATCCCTTAAATAAAACAGTGGCTGATTTAAACATGGATGTGGTGGATGCTTATGATAAGAAAAAAGACATTGTAATTGCCGGGCAGGGGCAGAATGAGCTGGAAGATTATGTGGAAGCGGAGGCGAAACAACAGGGCAGGTACCTGGCGCCGGAAGCGCACCCTGAAGCCGGGCATTACTTCCGTTCAGACCATTTTAGTTTTGCCAAAGTGGGCGTGCCGGCCATAAGCAGCGGCGGCGGCGTAGATGTGGTGGGCAAGGGAAAAGCATATGGTGAAAAGCTGGAAGATGATTATAATGCTAACCGCTATCATCAGCCTGCGGATGAATTTAATTCAGCCTGGACGTTTGACGGCGGGTTGCAGGATATGCAAATGTTGTTTTCTATAGGCGATAAATTAGCGAATGAAACTACTTTTCCCAAATGGAAAGCGGGTTCTGAGTTTAAGGCGGTGAGGGATGGGATGATGAAACAGTAGGCAGGTTATTTCTTTGCCGGCAAAAAAGCTTAGTGGCTGATTAATATTCTTTCTTAACCCACAGCACATTTCTGGCCTTTAAATAATCTATCACAAAATCGAAGGCCGGTTTGTGTTTGCCCACAAGTTCCGGTGGGAACACGCCTTTTTCGGTAAAAATATTATTCGCAATAAGATTGGCAGATGCCGTGCAGGTGTAACCCGTGGTGCGGCTCATGGATGAAGTTTGGGTGGCAACATCATACCGGTCGAGGAGATTGTATTCAATGGTTTTGGTGGTAGATTTCAGGATTACTTTCATTACCGTTAATTCTTCTTCGGCTTCCCCCAGCTTCCATTCTTTAAATAAAATCTTTGAAGTGAATTGCAGTGGTGATATTCCGTTTCCATCAATATTTATTTTCTCTTCATTGAAAAAACCACTTTCTTTTAAAGCAATGATGAGATCAACATGGCCGGGATAACGCAGGGTTTTCTCTTTCTGGTTTTTTATATGCGGCATGGTAAACAGTAAGGAACGCAGGCCATCTGTATTAAAAGTTTCCAGCGTACCAATTTCATTAAACTGCATGTGTTCAAGTTCGGTGAGGGCCGGTTTGATAACGATGTTGCCGTTTTCCATCAAACGGGCTGGGCGGGTATATTCTTCAATTACATCCACCGGTGAGAATGGCGCTTTATATTCAAAGGGTTTTTTGCGGATCTTAGGTAATCCGCCCACGTAGATTTCAAAAGCCTCAATGGGCATTTCCGCGTCAAATCTTCCAATAATATAATTACTCATACCAGGCGCCACGCCGCAATCGGTAATAACGGTTACATTTTTTTCTTTGGCCAGCGCATTTAATTCCAAAGCGTTTTCGGGAAAGAAAGAAATATCCGCAACATGCTTTCCACATTCAATAACAGCTTTCAATGTTTCAAAGCCCATAAAACCCGGAACAGCCGTTACAACGAGGTCAAAAGCTTGCAATAATGTTTTATAAGAGGCATGATCTTTCAGGTTGGCTTGTATGGTTTTAATGGCTGGATTCTTTTGCTGAACCCGCTGCAGGTTATTTTCATTAACATCGATGGAAGTAACGGAATGTTCTTTGGAAAGATCGGCGGCCATAACGCTGCCTACCATACCGGCGCCTAAAACAGCAATATTCATGGGAAAAGTTTTTGCAAATATGAAGGAAAGCGTTATAAATTTCGGCTTTCCAACTTTACAACCCAATTTTGAAATATGGATTTTGATACCATCTGGCACCAGTTTACAGCAGGCATGCAGGCAACCACCTGGCTTGAATACGTGGCCGTATTTACGGGTATTGCCAGTGTGTATTATTCAAGGCTGGAAAATATTTGGGTGTACCCAACCGGGTTGGTGAACACCATTATTTATATATGGCTGAGTTTGAAAGGGCATTTGTTTGGTGAAGCCAGCGTAAATCTCTATTACACCATTATGAGTATTTATGGCTGGATTTTATGGACGAAGAAAGATGCGCTGCAGCATCATGTTGTAAATATCAAATTTTCCAATGGCAAACAATGGATGCAGCAGGTATTGTTTTTCGCAGCTTTTTATTTAGGCATTTTTTTAATTCTTACTTACCTAAAACGATCTTTTGCACCCGGCGCCATTCCATGGGCTGATGCATTTGCCAGCGCAACTGCCTATACCGGCATGTGGCTGATGGCAAAGAAAAAAGTAGAAAGCTGGTACTGGTGGTTAGCCACCGATTTTGCCTCCATTCCGCTTTACTTCGTAAAGGGTTATGTGTTTACAAGTGTGTATTACCTTATATTATTAATAATAGCTTTTTTTGGCTTGATAGAATGGATGAGAAGGGCAGAGAAAATTAAGTCTATGGCTGACAAACCTCAGACCATGGCAGGCGGCTCGCAAAAAACAATTTAAAACTGAATCAATACTATGGACTATCGACTGTTGTCCTTTGACTCACTGAAATCATGATTAAAAAAATTGTAACCATAGGCCCGGAGAGCACTGGTAAAAGTACACTGGCCAGGCAGCTCGCCGAACACTTTAATACAATCTGGTGCCCCGAATATGCAAGGGAATACCTGCATCAGAATGGCGTAAAGTATGATTATGATGACCTGATGAAAATTACGCAGGGCCAGTTGGCTATGGAAGATTATTGTACAGAAAAGCTACAAGACGCAAGCCCGCAGCTCCCGGCTGACAGCTCACAGCTTCTTTTTATCGATACCAATATGTACGTAGTGAAAGTGTGGTATGAATATGTATTTGGTAAATGCGAATACCTGGTACTGGATGAAATTGCCAGGCGCAGCTACGATCTCTATCTTCTGTGCAATATAGATTTACCCTGGACTGCAGATGAAATGCGGGAATACCCCGATGAAAAACCACGCGTGGAATTATACCATATATATAAAGACCTGCTCCTAAATCAAAAAACCCCCTGGATTGAGATAAGCGGTACCTATGAACAAAGGCTGCAAACTGCGGTAGATAGCATCCGGAAGTTCTTATAAACTGACAATCAACGGATATGATGCCCACTCCGGATTTTTAAAAACTCAAGAAACTTTTTAAATTTTTTATGAAAGGTTAGACAAGTTTATAAAAATTCGTTTATTTTGGCCTCTGAACAACTAAGCTTATTGGTTAAACGAGCTGCTTAACTAAAAACTGTATCGATGATGCTTAAAGGGGCCTTGCAATTATATTATCCGGGATATGTGTTTACATTATCTGAATATGACTGGTTCAGGGTTTAATTAGTCCAAAGCATTTTCAAAACAAAACTGCTCGCTATCCATAAAATCAAAAACAAATCTCTAATTAATCAAACTGTTGTTATGAAAAAACGCTTCCATTTTTTATTCTTTCTCGTGCTTGTGCTGATGACTGCAGGCGCAAATGCACAGGGAAAGAAAACTATAACGGGGACTGTATATGACAGCCTTAATAAAGGCTTGCCTGACGTTTCTGTTCATGTAAAAAACAGTAAAACCGGTGCTGTTACAGATGCCCAGGGAAATTTTAGAATAGCAGCCGGTGCAGGCGATGTACTGCAATTTTCTTCAATTGGATATGAAGCCCAGGAGGTAGCTGTGGGAAATAGTTTAAACGTTTCAGTTACGCTTAAAAGTGCCAGCAATTCTTTGAATGAAGTGGTAGTAACAGGTTTCGGTTCAAGAACAAATACCAGGAAGTTATCGTATGCCACCCAGGAAATTAAAGCTACAGAGCTGCAAACAGCTCCGTCTCCAAATGTGTTAAATTCCCTCCAGGGTAAATTGGCCGGTGTGCGTATTGACCAGGGCACAGGCGGTGCAGGCTCAAGTTCACGTATCCGTATTCGCGGTAATACATCTTTAACCGGTAATCAGTCTCCTTTATTTGTAATTGATGGCGTTTTAATTAAACCGGGCATATCAGGCCCGGAATCCTGGTCAGACAATAACAATGTTGATTTTGGAAATATTCTTAAAAACATCAATGAAGATGATATTGAGAGCATTTCTGTTTTAAAAGGTTCAGCAGCCAGCGCTTTGTATGGTTCCGGTGCGCAGAATGGTGTAATACTTATTACAACAAAAAAAGGAACAGGCCGTGGCTTAGGCGTTAGCGTAAATATAACCGGGATGTGGGATAAAGCTTACAAAACGCCGGATTTCCAAACAGAATATGGCGGCGGTATCTCTCCAACTTTTGAAAAAGATGCGGATGGTAATAATATATTGGATCCCGACTGGAGCCCTTATTACAATTTTGGCCCTAAAATAGATCCAAATGTTATGGTGAAAGACCTTGATGGTCACATGAGGCCATGGAAGAATTATGATTTCCTGGATTTTTTTCAAACAGGGGGACAGCAAAACTATAATGTGGCTTTAACCGGCGCTACAGAAAACAGCTCAATCCGGGCGTCTTTCTCCAAGAATATTTCAACAGGCCTTATACCAAATGGCTCTAAACTTGACAGGAACACATTTACTGTAAGAGGAACCCAGAAGTTGGGTAAAATATTCAATGTGGATGTTAGTGCCACTTATGCACAAAGTAAAAATACCAACCCAACAAGGGAAGTAAGTAATTATAACCCGTTATTCAGGTTTACTTATTACAGGGCCAATACAACGGACTGGAATTACTACCTTAAAAACTATATGGACACCGTAAACGGCGGGCAGGTGCAGGGTGCAGCAGACCCTTATGGCGTGAATACATTTTTATGGACAACTTTCCAAAATAACCAGTATAGTTACGACGATAATTTAAGGGCGAATATTGACTTTACAACCTATATACGCCCGTGGTTAACTTTGTTAACAAGGGCAAATCTTAATAATTATGATGTTCGTATTGAAAAGAAATTTTTAGGTTCAGGCGCAGGTTATGCTAACGGGTATTATTATGTTCAAAACTCTCAAACGAGAAATTATAGATTTCAGGCACTTTTAACTGCAAGCCGCAATCTTACAGATGATCTTACAGGCAGCCTTACACTTGGTGCAGAGAAAAATAAAGATAAGCTTGGCATGGTGCTTACCCAAAATACAAACGGTGGGCTATCAACCAACAATCCATTTTTCTTTAATTTAAGTAATTCTGTAAACCCGATTTCTACAACACAATCATATAGCCCGTCAAGGCTTACAAATGCCATTTACGCCTACGGCGATTTCACATGGCGTAATATGTTAACCCTGAATTACAGTGTGAGGCAGGATTATAATTCAACCCTTACTTATGCAGATGGTACCGGGAAATATACTTTCGTTTACCCATCTGTGGGGGCATCTTTCATATTTACAGAATTGCTTAAAAATTCATCTGCTTTAGATTTTCTTAGCTATGGACAGTTAAGGGCTTCTTACGGTATTACCGGTAAAGATTATGATCCGTTTGCATTAAACCAAATTGGTAATTATAATTTACAGGGCGCAGATGAAATCGTTGGCCCGGACGGGTCAGTAACCACAATACCGCATGCAGGATTTACTAATCTTACCTTGCCCAATAAAGATTTCAAAAACGAGAAAACCAAAGAAATTGAAATAGGAGCGAATTTGAAATTCTTTAATAACCGTTTAGGGATAGATGTATCCTATTATAATAAGAATACCTATAACCAGATATTAGCGCTGACTATTCCTGCAGAAACAGGCGGTAACAATGCCATATTTAATGTGGGTCAGGTACGTAACCAAGGTTTGGAAATATTGCTGAATGCAACACCTATACAGCGAACAAACTTCTCCTGGAATTTTATTGCCAATTTCTCAACCAACAAAAACACTATAATATCATTGGCGCCTGGTATTGCTCAGTATAATTTGCTAACGGCCTTCGGTGCTGATGTGCGTGCAATTGCAGAACCCGGCAAACAATACGGCGCTGTTTACAGCGGTTATTCTTTTGCCTATTACCAGGCTACAGATGGTGACGGCAAGCCAATTGATGATCCGAATAACGGAAAGAAAGTTATAGGCAATGCGCCTAACGGCTCCGATGGGCTTACCTTTTTACGCGCCCAGGATTATGGACCAGGCCTCGTACACGATAAATATCTTGGTACTATAATGGAGAAATTTATTGCCGGTACTTATCAAACATTTACATACAAAGATTTCACACTCGGCTTCCAGGTTGATGCGAAAGTAGGCGGCTTAATGGCTTCCGGCACTCATCAATATGGTGGATCAAATGGTTCATTTACTTATTCACTTCCGGGCAGGGATGCAGCACATGGTGGTATTGAATACACCGATGACCAGGGTGTGGTACAGCACGACGGTATAATACCCGACGGTGTATTTGGCCAGGGCGTAACTGCAAATGTAAACGGCCAAACTATTGATCTTGCCGGCCTTACATGGCAGGAGGCTTATGAAAGCGGCTACGTTAAACCCAAACCGGCATGGCAATATTATGAGGATCTTACCCAGTGGTCATCCGGCATACGTGAGTATTCAGTATTTGATAATTCATGGGTAGCATTAAGGGAAGTAGCTATCGGCTATAATCTCCCCAAGAAAATTTCTTCAAAATTAAAAATGAACAACCTGCGGGTAAATCTTATAGGCAGAAACTTAACTTATATATGGAAAAATGCCAAGGGCGGTATAAATCCTGAAGGGTTAAGCAGCAACAATGCAGCAGCTTTCGCAGAATATGGTGGTCTGCCTTATGTTAGAAGTTTAGGGTTTTCGCTAAATGCTAATTTTTAATTTTTTAACTCAATTCAATATGAATAAGCTTTTATTAATAATAGTAACATTGGCGGTTTTTGCAGGCTGTAAAAAGCAGGATTTTGTAGATGCCAATATAGACCCCACGGTGGTCTATTCTGTTCCCCCGGAAAATCAGTTTTTGAATGGCAGTAAAACCATTTTTGCCAACGATTTTGAAGCGTATTACGAAGTGTATAGGAATATAATGCCCTGGCTTCAATTGAATACACCGTTAAACGGGAATGCAAAAAACTTTACTGAAGCGTCAAATCCTTTCAGCAGGTACGACAATTTGTTTGGAAGAGGGGGCGGTGCATATTTATACGACGTCAATGTACTTATAAGCAAAATGCCCGACGGTGTAAAAAAAGACTCTTATGCACAGCTTGGCGCCATAGCAAGGATATTGCTCGATTTTGAATATTTCTATGTTTCTGATATTTATGGCAGCATTGCTTATACACATGCTTTTGAAGGCCGTTATAACTCAGTTTATACAGTGCCTTTCGACAACCAGCAAACTATTTTCAGCGGTATAGATGCAGACCTTAAAAATGCAATTGCGGAAATCAAGAATGCTCCTGCAGGCCAGTTTGATATAGGTAATTATGACCAGTTTTACTATGGTGATGTTTCTAAGTGGGTTAAAGCTGCCAATGCCTTACGCCTGCGCATCGCCATGCGTTTGTTGAAAAAAGACCAGTCAACAGCCGAAAGCATTATAAAAGAAGTGCTCGCCAGCCCCTCATCAGAGCTTATGAATGCAAACGATGACAGCTGGACCTTCAAAGCTTCAAGCAGCCTTACTTCCGGCGGTAACTTTAATCCCGACCAGTTAAGGGCTGCAAAAGGAATGGTGGATTTTATGCTGAAAACCAATGATCCGCGCACAAGAATATTCTTTACAAAAAATTCTTACAGCAAAGAAAACTTTGATCTTGCCAAAGCGCAGGGATTACTAAGCAATTCGGCCGTATTTGTTGATCAGCGTTATGTAGGCAGTTATGCTTCGCCGGATTCTTCATCTAATACAAAAATTACCAATCAATATTACAGAACCCGCACCATAGCCAAGGGTTCGTCTAATATTGTATTGGATACTTTAAGCAATATCAACCCGCGTATGTTTCAAACGGCATTCAATGGCGGCAATGGTATTCAGTATTTTCCTTTAATTACGAATGCTGATTTCCTCTTTATGCGTGCTGAAATTGCTGCAAGGGGTATTGTTCCGGGTAATGTTGAAGATCTTTATACAGCAGGCGTTGCAGCCTCACTCAACTATTATGGCGAAATGGCAGTTAGCCATCAGGTACTGGATTATTACCTGGAAACAGATGCCGGCACACAGGTGGCAGCGCCAACACAGTCTGAAATTACAGATTACCTGGCCCAACCTGATATTAAATTCAATCCGGCAAAAGCATTGGATCAGATTGCCTCTCAATCATTCCTTAATTCATTTAAAGAATGGAATGAAGCCTGGGCACTGGTGAAGAGAACAGGTTTACCAAATAATTCAACTGTTTTAAAACTTGAAAATTTATATTATAATGGTGAATTGCTCGCCATACCGCGCAGGGCGCCGAGGACAATTCCTAACACGGGAGATATAAACTATCAGAATGTAACAGATGCATATAACGAAATGGCCCAGGACCCTAATTATGGCAGTGGCCCTGGCGATATAAGCGGACGTGTTTGGTGGGATGCGCCATAGCAGAGATTTTGATTTGATTTTTTACAAGCAAACTCCCTGTTATTGGCAGGGAGTTTTTTAATTTACAATCTTTATTAACCGTTTTGCATGGCAGATATATAAATGGGAAACATGATTTCTATAGGCAAGCGAATAAAATTTCGGGTAAATAGTTTTGGTATAGTTACAGTTATATTTTTTCTGTTACTTGCCCAAAGCGTTGCTGCGCAGCAAAAAAATGATTCAGTGTTTAGCGCAGCCATTATTTCTAAAATCGCATTGATGCATGCAAATACCGGCAAAAGCTTTTATTTAAATGCAGATAAAAATACAAACCCTGAAACGCTTTTGATTTTTTTATCGCCCGAATGCCCTTTATGCCAAAATTATTCTTCTGTATTAAATGATTTATACAAACAGTATTCAGACAGGGTAAACATTTATGGCATCATTCCCGGCAAAGCGTATTCGGCAATTGATGTAAAAGCTTTTCAGAAAGATTATCATATACCATTTCCATTGTTAACAGACTCCCATAAAGAGCTTACACAATACCTGCAGGCCACGGTAACGCCGCAGGTAATTTTATTAGATAATAAATACAGGCTTCTATATAAAGGCGCTATTGACAACAGGCTGCAATCGCTGGGCAAGCAAAGATTAAAACCTACTGCTTTCTATTTAAATGATGCTTTGCAGGCGAGTTTATCAAACAAAATAATTCCAATAAAACGGACAAAAGCAGTTGGCTGTATTATAAACGATTACTGATATGAGAAAACTGTTGAATTCATTGCTTTTAATACTGCTTTTAAAAAATGTAAATGCACAAAAAATTACTTATTATGAAGATGTGCAGCCCATCATTCAAGTTAATTGTGCACCTTGTCATCAGCCTGGTAAAGCGGCGCCTTTTTCTTTGTTAACATATGATGATGTAGCCAAACGTGCAACGTTTATAAAGAAAGTGGTGCAATCCCGTTATATGCCGCCATGGAAAGCAGATAATAGTTATGTTCACTTTGTAAATGACCGTTCCTTAACGCAACAGCAAATAGATCTTATTTCCGAATGGGCGGATAACAAAGCGCTGGAAGGGGAAAAGAAGGCTGTACCGGCTAAAAGCCAGGCACTTGAAGGCACGGGTTATAACCGCAAGCCAGACCTTATTTTAAAAACACAGGAACCTTTTACCGTAAAAGGCGATGGGCTGGAGCGGTTTATTGTTTTTAAAATTCCTTTTGAATTAAAAGATACTGCCAATGTTGAAGCCATAGAGTTTTACAGCAATAATGAAAAGCTTGTGCATCATGCTAATTATGAATTTCATGAAGTGGCAGACACTTCTATTGATATTTATAAAACGGCTGATTTTATCAATCTTACCGATGATGACCGCAAGAAGTATGATCAATATCTCCCCTATAGAAAAACGATAACGTATTATGGTGGCTGGATTCCCGGCTCGAGCTATGAATCTTTTCCCGGCGATATTGGATGGGTAATGCCTAAACGTGGCGTTATTCTGTTAACCGTGCATTATGCACCCGCTGTAAAAGATACTCCCAGTATATGCGGCATTAATCTGTTCTTTAAAAATACACCGGTAAAGCGGCCTGTAAAAGTTATCAGTTTTGGTTCCGGCGGTATTGGCCAGCAGGCAATAAAGCCTTCGCCATTTTATATACCGGCGGGCCAAACCAAAACCTTCAGCCTTGAAGTTACCAATCCGGGCGAAGATTTTTCCCTCATGGATGTTTGGCCGCACATGCATTATATTGGTAAAGAGTTTACGGCATACTTAACAACGCCGCAAAACGATACCATTAATTTGGTGCATATACCGGATTGGGATTTCCGCTGGCAGGAAATCTATCGTTTTCAACACCTTGTTCATGTGCCAAAAGGATCAACTTTACACATTACAGGCAGGTATGATAATACAGCAGATAATCCATTCAATCCATTCAGCCCTCCGCGAACAATATGGTCTTTCGGCGACATGCGCTCTACCGATGAAATGCTTACCTTAATGATGGTGTTTTTGCCTTATCAAAACGGAGATGAAAATATAAAGCTGCAAAAATGATATTGCTTATGAAAAGGGTGATTTTCATTTCTTTTTGTTGTGGGTTTACCGGTTTAATAAACGCTCAAAATGTAACACTGCCCTTATTCACTTTAATGGACTCCAAAGAAACAGGTGTTTATTTTGAAAATGATATTAAGGAAGATGATTCGCTCAATGTGCTGCGTTATGAATACTTATACAACGGTGCAGGTACAGGTATTGGCGATTTTAATAATGATGGCTTGCCCGATATATTTTTTTCGTCCAATACATCCTCTTCAAAATTATTTCTCAATAAAGGCGGTTTTAAATTTAATGATATTACCAAACAGGCAAACGTGGAAGGCAATGGCACATGGGGAACCGGTGTAAGCATTGCCGATGTGAATGGTGATGGATTGCTTGATATTTATGTTTGCCATTCAGGAAAGTTTACCAATCCGCAAAAGCTTTGCAATGAGCTATTCATTAACCGCGGATTGGAAAACGGTATTCCTGTTTTTAAGGAAATGGCCAAAGA
>JAEWBD010000264.1 GCA_023391315.1 Bacteroidota bacterium
GGATAAGCATTATACCATAGAAAACCAATACATGCACCCACCAATGCACCAACGAATATCATCAGCTCACTCAGGTTAGGTATGTACATAATGTTGAGATAATCGGCCAGCACATAGTTGCCGCTTACAAAAACAAATATGCCAAGGCCTGCCCCGATGATGGCACTAACGCCGCCCGCCAAACCATCCAGCCCGTCTGTAATATTGGCGCCGTTTGAAACAGCCGTTACAATAAATGTTACAATAATGATGTATGGAATCCATGTAAACTTTTCAGCGCTTGGGCTTATCCAGCTTATGAGTTTGCTGTAATTAAACTCATGGCTTTTTACAAACGGAATAGTAGTAATAGGTGTTTTAACTTCAGCAAAACGCCTGCTTATTCCATTTATATTGCGCTCAACTATGTTTGAATCGTTAGCCCTTCTTTCACCGAGCATTAAAGTTGAATCAACAGTTTGCTTGCCTATTAATTCACGTTCAACCACAACATTATTACTGAAGTATAGAGTTGTACCTATAATAATCCCCAAACCTATCTGGCCTATTATTTTTGAAACGCCGGCTAGGCCATCCGAATCTTTTTTGGAATAAGCTTTACCCGCGGCCAATGCTTTTTTGCGGGAAGTGATTTTAAAATAATCATCTAAAAAACCAATAAATCCAAGCCACACGGTGCACAGCAACATTAACCGTATATAAGTTTTTTCCAAATCTGCAAACAATAAAGTTGGAACCACAATCGCCAGCAGGATAATAATACCGCCCATGGTTGGGGTGCCTTTCTTTTGCTGCTCGCCCTGCAAACCCAAATCACGAACCGTTTCGCCAATCTGGTTTTTACGCAACAGGTTTATAACCCTTCTTCCATACACGGTGGCAATGATGAGCGAGAACAACACAGCCATCGCCGTTCTGAATGAATTATATTCAAACAGCCTGGTACCCGATATATCGTAGTGCTCATGCAACCATGTGAAGAAGTAGTATAACATATAAAGCTTTTAGCTGATAGCTATTTGCCATTAGCCTTTTTACTTGTTTAATAATTCAAACATTTCACTCAACACTTCCTTATCATCAAAATGCAATTTTTGGTTGCCGATGATCTGGTATTTCTCATGCCCCTTTCCTGCAACCAGGATAATATCCTTGCCATTGGCGAAGCTTACTGCGGTTTTAATAGCTTCCCTCCTGTCAACAATAGATATTGATTTTCGCCTGCCCGCACTGTTTAAACCGGCTTCCATATCTTTTAATATCCGTGCAGGATCTTCGCTGCGCGGATTATCACTTGTAAAAATGGTACGGTTGCTTAATGCCGCAGCTATCCCCGCCATCTCCGGGCGTTTTGTTTTATCACGATCACCACCGCAGCCCACCACTGTTATCACCTGCTCATCGCCCCGGCGTAATTTTTTTATGGTTGATAACACGTTTTCCAATGCATCCGGCGTATGTGCATAATCAACAATGCCGATTATTCCCTCTTTACTGATGATGTAATCAAATCTTCCTTCGGCGCCGCTTAAACCACTTAAAACGAGTAATACTTTTTCATTGTCTTCACCCAGGCATATGGCAGCGCCATAAACCGCTAAAAGATTATAGGCATTGAATTCGCCAATCAAAAGAAAGTGCACTTCTTTATCATTTACCAGCATTACCAAACCAGTTAATGCGTTTTCCAAAATCTTTCCTTTGAAGTCTGCAACATTCTTTAAACTGTAATAATATTTTTTAGCAGGCGTATTCTGCAACATAACCGTACCGCGCTTTTCATCAAGGTTTGATAAAGCAAAAGCATCGCTGGTAAGGTTATCGAAGAATGATTTTTTTACACGGATATATTCATCGAATGTTTTATGATAATCAAGATGGTCGTGTGTTATGTTACTGAATATGCCGCCGGCAAAATGCAGGCCTGTTATACGATGCTGATGAATAGCATGACTGCTGCATTCCATAAACACATGCGTGCATCCGGCATCGGCCATTTGTTTTAATAAAGCGTTTAAACTTATGGCGTCCGGTGTAGTATGTGTTGAAGGGATAATTTCATTTGCTATTTGATTTTGCACCGTGCTTATCAAACCGCATTTATATCCAAGCCCGCTAAACAATTTAAACAATAATGTTACTATAGTAGTTTTACCATTTGTTCCGGTAACGCCAACCAACTTTAATCTTTCAGAAGGTTCATCATAAAAATTATGTGCGATATAAGCCGCTGCCTCATGTGCATTCTTAACCTGTATATAAGTAATAGCATCGTTTAAACGTGCAGGCAGTTCTTCGCACACAATTATAGCAGCGCCGCTATCAATTGATTGCTGAATAAAATCATGGCCATCAAACTTCTCTCCTTTTATGGCAATGAACATGGAGGCGTTGTTAACCTTGCGTGAATCAATAGTTATGCTATTTACATTCACATCACGGCTGCCATGAATGGCAATGATGCGCACTTTATATAATATGTCTTCCAGCTTCTTCACTAATTCAAATCAAGTTTTATTTGTTGCCCTTTTTCAATAGGCGTTCCTTCGGTTATTGATTGACCGGCCACTTTTCCCACACCATTTATTTTTACCACTAACCCTGCATTTTCACAGATGTATAAAGCATCTTTTAAACCAAGCCCTTTTAATGCAGGCATATATTTATTGCTTAAAGGCATATTTGCCAGCACAGGTTTATCCTGTTTATTATACATCCTGGCCAGGGTGGTTTTAGCGGAGTCTTTATATGAAATATTTATGTCGGAAAGAATTGATTTAATATCATCTTCATAACCGGCATAACTGTAGTTATCATTATCGCCGGCATTTACTGAAGCGAACTTAACATCTGGCTGCGGCGCATTTAAAGTAACCAGCCTGTCGGCAATTTCCCTGAACACAGGCCCTGCTACCAGTGCACCATAAAATTTAGCCGCATGCGGTTTGTTTTTTATTACTACAACGCAGGAGTATTGGGGGTTATCAGCGGGAAAATATCCGGCAAACGATGACTGATAAATATGATCTGCATAGCCATGCTTGCCGTTTGCAACCAGCGCCGTGCCTGTTTTCCCGGCAACTGGATAGGTTGCGCCTTTAAACAAGCGGAAGGCGGTTGCGCCGGAATCTTTACAAACACCAATAAGGCATTCCTGTAGTTGCTTCAGCGTAATACTGTCGCATATGGTTTCAATAGCGTATGGTTGTTTTTGCTGCATAACATTTCCTTCCTGCATTACGCTGTTTAATAAATAAGGGCGCATCATTACACCATCATTGGCAACGGCATTATACAACATACATATATGCAGGGGTGAAACCAGCACATTATAGCCAAAAGCCATCCAGGGCAAGGTTGTAGCGCTCCAGTATTTGCTGCCGGGGCGGTCAACAAAAGGTGAACGTTCACCATACAAATCAATACCCGTTAACGTATCAAGATGCAATGCTTTTAGATGATTAATAAACTGCGAGGGCTTATTGGCATAACTTGCATAAACCAGCTTTGCCATGCCCACATTGGAGCTTAGTTCAAATGCGCGTTTTACCGTAACATTCGTCTGGCCATGTTGTTCACTGTCATAAACCGTTCTCCTGTTTATCTGCCATGTTCCGCCTTCGAGGTTTACAACACTGCTGAGATTAAACTTTTTATCTTCCAGCACAGCAAGCATGGTTGCCAGTTTGAATGTGGAGCCGGGTTCACCCGGCGACATGGCGTAATTAAAATCTTCCCAATAAGAACCGTCTTTCTGGCGGCCAAGATTAGCAATAGCTTTTACCTTCCCGGTCTTTACTTCCATTACGATGGCGCAGCCATGTTCGGCCTCATTTTGCACCATCATTTTCATCAAAGCGTTTTCAGTAATTTCCTGTATGCGGCTGTCGAGTGTTGTTACAATATCTTTTCCATTCTTTGGTTCAATATCGTAGTCTTCGTTTACAGGTACAGCAACGCCGCCGGATATATATCTTACCAAACGCTTGCCGGGCGTGCCTTTCAGCAGCGTATCATAAGTTTGTTCAAGGCCAACTTTCTGCGCATTCTCTCTTTCTAAACCAATTGTTCTGAATGCCAGTAGCTGGTAAGGGTTAAGGCGGATGTTCTGCACTTCGGCTATAAAACCGCTTTTATTTTTACCAAGCCGCACCAGCGGAAAAGTTTTCAATTGCTGGTATTCATCAAAACTTACTTTTTTCTTTAAAGCGAAATAACGGGCTTTGCTTTTATAACCTTTATTAAGAATGGCTTTATATTGGGCTGCTGTTTTATCCTGGAAAAGATCAGCAAGGCATAAGCTCAGAGAGTCAATATTTTCTTTAAATACTTTGCCGTTATCCTTGATCAACCCATCGGCTTTAAAATCAACATATATATCAAACTGCGGAATACTGGTGCTGAGCATTTGGCCATCTTCGCTGTAAATGGTACCGCGTTCAGCATCCACACTTTCAATGCGGGTGTGCATGCTGTCGCTCATGCCGCGCCAATATGCGCCCTGCACCTGCTGTATGTAAAATGCTTTACCAACAATACAGGCACATATTACAGCTATCACTATAAAACAGAGATATACGCGCCATAATATGTCTTTCTTTATTTCCATGTTTGAGCTATCAGCTATCAGTTATTTTTTTTTGTTGTTATTGAATCTGCCACCAGTTTTACCGGCGGTGTTGCACCGGGCTTTAAACCCAGCGCCGCAGCAGCCTGTGTTACCTGCGATTCGCGGCTGCGGAACATTTCCAGGCTCTTCAAATTCTTATACTCATACTCCATATCTTTTACCTGCTTCTGTGTTATGTTAATGTCGCGAATGGTATTGTCTGCCCAATGCCCGTTGGCGATATACACAATTGCCAGTACCGCCAGGAAGAGTAAAAAACCAAAATGCTTTACTATCCAGGCATAATTTATCCAACCCTTGCCCGGGGCAGTTTGCGCTGTTTCTGTTTTTTTACTGAATAAACCCATTGAATGATTTTGTTTATATTATTTAACCTGGCAGGTTCTGAACCTGCCGGGTTTTTTTGCCGAATTATTTGATGGAGTACAAGGGAGTGACACAACCGTGATGCCACCTGCATTGTTGCTGATTACCAAATAATTTTTCAGCTATCGGTCTGGCGCTTGTAAGCGTCTGACCGCGTTATATTTTTTCTGCAACACGAAGCTTTGCACTGCGTGACCTCGGATTTCGCTTCAACTCTTCTTCGCCTGGTGTTACAGGCTTTTTATACACTGTTTTGAATACCGTTTGTTTTTGTGCCGTACTAAAAGGATTGTTTTCATCTTCGCCTGTGCCTGCCTGTTTAAAGAAGTTTTTTACAATGCGGTCTTCTATGGAGTGGAATGTAATGATGGCAACTCTTGCGTGTGGTAGCAACACAGCGGGTAACTGATCAAGCATTTCGTTAAGGGCGCCCATTTCGTCGTTCACTTCTATTCTCAGCGCCTGAAAAACCTGTGCAAAATATTTATTGGGATTTCCTTTTACAACAGGCTGCAGCATTAACTTAAAAGACCCTATATCTTTTAGCGGCATTGTGCCGCGCTGTTGTACAATATGCCTTGCTAATGTTTTAGAATTGGAAACTTCGCCGTACTGTTCGAATAATTTGTGTAGCTGTGGTTCGCTGTACTGCATTAAAACCTGCGCTGCTGTTTTTGCTGTGCGCTTGTCCATACGCATGTCCAGCGGGCCGTTGAAACGCGTGGAAAATCCTCTCTCCGCCTCATTGAACTGGAAACTGCTTACGCCCAGGTCTGCCAGCACTCCGTTTACTTTTTCATACTGATGCAGTTTCAAAAAGCGCTGCAAATGGCGAAAGTTATGCGGAACAAAAATGAGCCGTTTATCGGCCGGGATATTTTGCTGCGCATCAGCATCCTGGTCAAAGGCAATCAACCATCCTGCTTCACCTAATTTTTCAAGAATGCCTTTTGCATGTCCCCCACCGCCAAAAGTGCAGTCAACATATACGCCGTTAGGCTGAACATTAAGCGCATCAATAGCCTCATTGAATAAAACAGGAACATGATACGATGATTCAGGCTGCATATAACCGTTTTAAAAGTTTATGCCGTCTGTAACATCTGAGGCAAGGCTTGCGAAAGCGTCAGATGAAAAATCTTCAAAGAGCTTTTTATACTTACCGGAATCCCAAATTTTTATTTTATCAATGTCGGAGGCGAGCAAAATATCTTTCCCCAGCCCTGCATATTCCCTCAACGAAGGCGGCAGTAAAATTCTTCCGGCACTATCCAGCTCAACATAACTGGCGCCGCCAACAAACAATGTTCTGAATTGGCTTACCTTCGGATTGAATTCATTCAGCTTTTTAATTTTCTCTTCAATGGTTTCCCAGCTTTTTTGTGGATATAGCAACAAACATTTTTCAAAACCACGGCTGATTACCATAGTGGTGGTTCCTTCCGGCATTTGTTTTTTCAACCCGCCGGGGAGAAGGAAGCGCCCTTTGGCATCAATTGTTGCTTCATATTCACCCAGAAAACCAGCCATTTAGAGAATTTAAAGAACGAATGTATAAAATAATGACACAAAATAACACTTTTTCCCACTTTTATTTGAAATTTGGGCTTTTGATATTTTTCCACATATTTATTTCAGCCTGAAATTGAGTGGTAGTATGGATTTCATCGATCTTGTACCATAATTTTCGATAGTTCATGTGCAGATACGGTGGATAAGCTGTGGCTGAATATGCTTTCATTGTGATTTTAGAATTTGAACGTAATAATCCTATCGTATTGAACACATAAATTACTGGTGCAACTTTGTGTCCTTGAGGTCCCGTGCTTGAGCCACGAAGACAGGAAGGCACGAAGAAACACATAGAAAAAAATGAGTACTCCGAAACAATTACAGATAAAAGATTTTGATTACGATTTAGCGGATGAAAAAATAGCCAAACACCCGCTGGCGGAAAGAGATGCCAGCAAATTGCTCATATATAAAGACGGGGCAATAAAGGCTGATAACTTTACTCATCTCGCCAATTACCTGCCTGAAAACGCCCTCATCATTTTTAATAATACAAAAGTGGTTGAAGCAAGATTGCTGTTTAAAAAAGCAACCGGCACAACCATTGAAATCTTTTGCCTTGAACCTGCAGGCAATTATGCAGACATCACAACAGCCATGCTTCAGCAAAAGAAAGTTTTATGGAAATGTTTAGCGGGCAATGCGAAGAAATGGAAAGATGAAATACTCGTAAAGAAGATTTTGCATAACGGAAAAGAAATTGAATTGAGCGTAAAAAAAATAAGCAGGCAGGGTGAGAATTTTATTATTGAATTTTCATGGAATAATGAACAGTTAAGCTTTGCAGAAGTATTGCATATTGCCGGCGTAATTCCATTACCGCCCTACATGCACCGTGATGCGGATGATGAAGATAAAAGGCGTTATCAAACCGTTTATGCGAAACAAGATGGCTCTGTTGCAGCGCCAACTGCGGGTTTGCATTTTACAAATCATGTTTTTGAAAAGCTGTCAGCGAAAAATATTGAACGGGATTTTGTAACGCTGCATGTGGGTGCAGGCACATTCAAGCCGGTAAAAACAGAAACGATTGAACTGCATGAAATGCATTCAGAGTTTTTTGAAGTGTCTGCTGAGTTAATTGAAAAACTCATTCATCAATCCACTCAAAATATTATCGCAGTTGGCACAACAAGCCTGAGAACATTGGAGAGCTTATATTGGATGGGAGTGAAAATCAGTCAACGATCAACAGTCAATGGTCAACAGGGTATTACTGTTGATGATATAACTATTCATCAATGGGACGCGTATGAGTTGAATGATGAAAATATTTCTCTTGAAGATGCATTGCATGCTTTACTTGAATGGATGAAAGCAAATAAGCACGATAAGCTTATTGCCAAAACACAGATCATTATTGCACCGCCTTATAAATTGAAAGTTGCTAATGTTTTAATTACCAATTTTCATCAGCCTAAATCTACATTGTTGTTATTGGTGGCCGCCGTTATTGGTAACGACTGGAAGAAAGTATATGATTATGCATTGAACAACAACTTCCGCTTTCTCAGTTATGGCGATAGCTGCTTATTCTTTTCTTCATAAAGCACGGTGTTTTGCGGGGTCGAAGGTGCGTTTCCAGCGACGGTGTGTCCATAAATAATCTTCAGGCTGCTCGCTAATATTTTCTTCAACAAAATCCCTGATTCGTTTTGTAAGGGCACCCTCTTCAAGCTGCCTGGGTTCTTTTGTTATTTCCTTAATACTTACATGATAGTGGCCACGCTTTAATTTTTTAAACTTTGCATATATGCAAATGCTGTTATTTAAACGGGCAGTTTTTTCGGGGCCGGTAACAAAGGGCGCAAGCTTTCCAAAGAAAGGAATCCAGTATGCCAGATTGTAGTGGCCTGCATTTTGGTCGGCAACAAATATAAGGCACGTTCTATCTTTGCTGTAAGGTTTAAAATCTCTCAGGAAGTGAGTAGCGCCAATCATTTTTGCATCAAAGCGTGTACGTAACTTGATAAATACTTTATCTATTGCTTTATTTGCAATGGGCATATACACAACCAGCACTTTAAATACTGACTGAAGGCTAAGTGAAAGGTTAGCATATTCCCAGTTAAAAAAATGACCTAAATGTGCCTGCACATTTCTGCCTGTTGCATAATATTTATTCAGGTCTTCAGGATTCCATGAAAAGCGTTTGTGCAGTTGTGCAGAAGAAATGCTGAAAAGCTTTATTACTTCAATAAAATTATCTGTGAAATTTTTGTAGAATTTTTTTGCAATACGTTTTCTTTCTTCGTTTGTTTTATCCGGAAAAGCAATGGCAAGATTGGAAAGCACAACATTCTTTCGGTATTTTATTACATAATATATAAGCAGATAAGCTATATAGCTAATGCCATATAGCAACCAGAAAGGCAATAAAGAAATAAGATAGAAAAAGCCGTAAAGAACGTAGTACATTAAAGAAAGATAATATTTACAAAATTATATTTTGCAGTAGCCTGCTCTTATTTGGATGATCTGTATTATAATGCAGGCCGCGGCTTTCTTTCCTGAACTCCGCACTTTTTACAATAAGATAGCCAACCGAAATAAGATTGCGCAGCTCACACAACTGGGGTGAGACTTTCGTTGATTTGTATAGTGCTTCCGTTTCAGTAAATAATAAATCAAGCCGTTTCATGGCGCGGTCAAGCCGCACATCGTTGCGAACGATACCAACATAATCACTCATTATCTGCTGCAGCTCTTTCAGGCTTTGCGTAATGAGGATCATTTCTTTTGGTTCCGAAGTGCCAAGGGCATTCCAATGGGGGACGGCACTTTCCAAATCGTCAAAAGATTTAAGGCTGTTTATTTTCTCAACAGTGCTTAAATAAGCACGATGGCCAAATACCATTGCTTCCAAAAGACTGTTACTTGCCAGCCGGTTGGCGCCATGCAAACCCGTGCTGGCGCATTCGCCACAGGCATATAAATTAAGGATGGATGTTTGTGCCCATTCATTGGTTTTGATGCCACCGCAACTGTAATGTGCCGCCGGCGCCACGGGTATCATGTGCTTTGATACGTCAATGCCAATGCTTAAACATTTTTCATAAATATTGGGAAAATGATGAATGAATTTTTCCATGTTCATGTGCCGGCAATCAAGATATACATGTTCTGTACCGGTTATCTTCATTTCATTATCTATGGCACGGGCAACTATATCACGTGGGGCAAGGTCTTTTCTATCATCATAGCGTTCCATAAATGCTTCCTCATTTTTATTGCGAAGAATGCCACCATCTCCACGCACAGCTTCCGTAATAAGGAATGAGGGAGAAACACCGGATTCATATAATGCTGTGGGATGAAACTGGATAAACTCCATATTTTCCACTCTGCCCTTTGCACGATAAACCATTGCAATGCCATCGCCGGTTGCTATTTTAGGATTGGTTGTGGTACGGTACACCTGCCCGCAACCACCCGATGCAAGCACTGTTATGGGTGCGAGTATTTTTTCAATGTAATTGGTATTAATATTTAGAACATACACGCCATAACAGGTAATATCTGTTGTGGACTTTGTAACGAGATAACCAAGATGATGTTGTGTAATGATATCAACCACAAAACAATAATTGATAAACCTTATGTTTGGAAACTTCTTTACCTCTTTTAATAAAGCGCGCTCAATTTCCCTTCCCGTTACATCTTTATGATGAAGAATGCGGTTTTCGCTGTGGCCGCCTTCACGGCCTAAAGTATATTCACCGGTTTCGTCTTTATCGAAACGGGCGCCATAGCCAATTATCTCACGAATACGCTCCGGGCCTTCTTTTACAACAATCTCAACAATGTGTTCATTGCATAAACCGTCGCCGGCAATCAATGTGTCATCAATATGTTTATCAAAGCTGTCGTTCTCATCATCCCAAACCCCGGCAACACCGCCTTGTGCATATTTAGTGTTAGTTTCATCTGCTGTAGTTTTTGTAAGAACGATAATTTCTTTTTCAGGAAAAGTCTTCGCCATCTTAATAGAATAGGTTAACCCGGCGATACCTGAACCGATAACCAAAAAATCTGTTTGCATGAATGCAAAGAAACATGATTATCTTTTTGAAATAAAAACTGCTTAAATTTTATAATGCCGAAGTGTTGATCAATAGCTTATTATTTGTCCGTCAAGCCATACAAATAAAAAAGCGCAGGCTTTAAAGCCTGCGCTAAAATAAATTTTGATGGCCGCTAAACGTCTGTGCTTCTCCTGCCAAATATTAATGATAAAATAAACAGCACTAAAAAGAGGAAAAACAAGAACTTGGCTATACCTGCTGCACCTGCCGCGATACCACCAAAACCAAATATTGCAGCTATTATAGCTACAACCAGAAATATTAATGTCCAACGTAACATAGTATTAAATTTTAATGATGAACAATGCATACACTAAATAAAATACCGTGCCACCTTATTTTTCCTTAGAAAAAGCGCCTGTTGTATTTAGTCAGGTATTATCAGGAATAAAATTCCACAAAATGTATAACCATGCGTACATTATTTTTCCATTTGATCAACGATCTGTTGTGTAACGCCGGTAAAGCTGAAACCACCGTCGTGAAAAAGGTTTTGCATGGTTACCTTTTTTGCATAATCGCTGAAAAGCAGGGTGCAATAATTAGCACAATCCTCGCCGGATGCATTACCCAGCGGGCTCATTTTTTCGGCATAAGCCATAAAGCCATCAAAGCCCTTTACACCGCTGCCTGCCGTAGTTTTTGTGGGCGACTGGGATATGGTATTTACCCGCACTTTTTTCTTTATCCCATAATAATAGCCAAAGCTGCGGGTAACGCTTTCAAGCAATGCTTTGGCATCGGCCATTTCATTGTAATCGGGAAATACACGCTGCGCTGCAATGTAAGTGAGCGCTACCACGCTGGCGCTTTCATTCAGCGCATCCAAATCCCATGCGGTGCGCAAAACACGGTGCAGGCTCATGGCTGAAATATCCAGCGTTTTCTGGTTGAAGTTATAGTCGATTTCCGTATAAGCTTTTCCTTTGCGCACATTAAGGCTCATGCCGATTGAATGCAGAATAAAATCAATACCGCCGCCAAAATGCTTCATGCTTTCTTCAAACAGTTTTTTAAGGTCATCCATATTTACCACATCAGCAGGAATAACAGGTGCATTGCCACACTCAGCAGAAAGTTTATTTATTTCACCCATACGCAGCGCAATGGGAGCATTGGTTAAAACGAGTTCAGCGCCTTCACGATAGCAGGCCTGTGCAGTTTTCCAGGCAATGCTTTGTTCATTCAATGCACCGAAGATGATGCCTTTCTTTCCTTTTAGTAAATTATACATGACTTTAATTTAAAGTGGTAAAAGTAAATTAATTCGTAACCTGAATTGCCTGCAAATAAACAAACTGTTTAAAATATAAAGCCCTGCGAATTTATATAACTTAACAATCCGCTTTATTCTGTCCAAAAACAAATAGCAGATTGACACAGCAGTAGGTGTTGTGGTTTGCCGGTTAAAAAATAAATGTCCCCTGTTTTTACAACCTATTCTTTTTTATCTGAATTTTATTCTTTCACCACTTCTAAAAAAATTTAATTACAATGAAAACATCAATTCTCACTTTACTCGCAATTAGTTTTTTAACCTGTGCAAAAGCGCAAACAGCCGAAGAAATTATTGCAAAACATATTGACGCTATCGGCGGCCAGGATAAATTGGCGCAGGTAAATTCTGTGTATATGGAAAGCAGCACAGAAGTAATGGGTAATCAATCTTCCACCAAAACATCTATTGTAAATGGAAAAGGCTATAGAAATGAATCTGACTTTAACGGCCAGAACCTGGTGCAGGTGGTAACAGATAAAGGCGCCTGGATGATTAATCCATTTGCAGGATCAACAGATGCAGCGGCATTGCCTGAAGACCAGTTTCATGCTTCAGCAGACCAGGTTTATATTGACCCTTTGTTTAACTATGCTGCAAACGGCGCAAAGGTTGAATTAGAGGGCCAGGAAAAAGTTGGTGATGTAAATGCCTATAAAATCAAGTACACCAACAAGTATAATTCAGATATTACTTATTATATAGACCCTTCAACCTGGTATATAATACAGGTAGTAAAAACAGGGGAAGCGATGGGACAACCTATAACAATAACCGTAACGCCTTCAGATTATCAAAAAACAGATTCCGGTATTGTTTTCCCCAATAAAACACACCTGGACATGGAGCAGTTTGCCTTAGATGTAACCGTCAATAAAATTGAAATAAATAAAGAAATTGACCCGGCAATTTTTGAGATGTCTAAATAATACAAACGGATTTACTTATTATAAAAAGGCCGGCGATTGCCGGCCTTTTTATAATAGCATTATTTACTTAAACCATACTTTGTTTTATAGCGCTCGTATAATTGTTTTTGTTTGTTATCAAGATTTATCTGCCTGCCCTGTATAAAAGCATAATCAATGATGCTTGATTTAACATCCAAAACATCACCATCACTTATAATAATATTAGCGTCTTTGCCTGTTTCAAGTGATCCTGTTTTTTTATCAATACCCAAAATTTTTGCGGCATTCAATGTTATGGCCTGCAATGCCTCTTCTTTGGTTAAGCCAAAGCCCACTGCTACGCCCGCATTGAACATAAGGTTCCGGCCACGGTTCATTTCATCAAAATCATTAATACAGTACAGCACACCTGCCTGCTGCAATTGGTATGGCAATTTTGCATAGGTATCAACATCGTCATCCTGCATTATGGGCAATGTATGCATTTGGTTGAGTATAACGCCAATATTATTCTGTTTGAGATAACCAGTGATTTTATTGGCTTCCGTGCCGCCAACAATTACTGTTTTAAATCCAAACTCTTTTGCAAATTCAATAGCAATCATCATTTCATTTACCATTTCGCAATGCACAAAAAAAGTTTGTGTTTGGTTGAATAAACGTTTTACTGATTCAAACTTTATATTGGTTATTGTATGTGATGGTTGAGCAAGGTAAGCTTTCGCTTCGCGGAAGAACGTACGCACCTCATCAATTTGTGCGTAAGCTTTCTTTAAAATATCATCAACATCACTATTTCCCCGGGTTGACATTAGTGAAGGCATACGAAAATGAATACCGTTATCTTTTTGATATGCGGCATCTTCCCAGTTCCAGCCATCTAATTGCATAACAGATGAAGTGCCACTGATAATGCCGCCATCAGGAACAATGTTTGCCAGTAAAATACCATTGCTTCTAACGGTGTTAATAATTTTTGAATCAGTATTGTAGGCAACCAATGATTGCACACCAGGATTTAGTTCGCCTAATTCATAATCATCGCGTTCGGAACGTATAGCGCCTATTTCATTCAGGCCAATCTGGCTATCGCTTAAAATTAAACCGGGATAAATTTGCTTGCCGGTGCAATCAATAACTTGTGCACTGCTTACATCAGCAGATTTACTAACTGCCGTAATTTTTCCATTTTTAAAAACAATTGTTCCATCTTCAATTACACCTCCATTTCCAATATGAATGGTTGCATGTGTTAAAGCTATTGGCTGTGTTTGCGCAGGCGCTGGTAAAACATTTGATTGCGCAGAACTTTTTAAGATGATTATTGAAAATAGAATTGAGAGAATATTTTTCATTTTTAATTAGTTTAAGCTTGAAACATTAATCAAAATCCGCCAATCATCGCCCCAACCCTGTCTTCTTCGCATTCGTTTATCTGGTCAAATGTTCTTGCAGCGGGCTGCGTTTTAGCGCCCTCTTTTTTTGCAGTAAGCATTTTCTGAATAAGCCTGTTTCTTTCATTAGTTATATAAACACGCATCGCTGAATCACGCTGCCTATCGTAATATTCAATACCATCAACAAATGTTTTTTGTGCAGTTGCATATACGCTTAACGGATTATCATTCCATAAAACAAGGTCTGCATCTTTACCAACTTTTATACTACCAACACGCTCGGCAACATGCAGCATAATGGCAGGGTTTAATGTGCACATTTTAAATGCCTGCTCCGGCGTTATACCACCGTATTTAATGGTCTTGGCAGCCTCCTGGTTTAAATGACGCGCCATTTCAGCATCATCGCTGTTTACAGCAACAGTTAAACCAACATCCGTCATCAAAGCGGCATTATAAGGAATGGCATCCTGCACTTCAGCTTTATACGCCCACCAGTCGCTGAAGGTGGATGCATAAGCGCCGTGGGCTTTCAATTTATCGGCTACTTTATATCCTTCAAGAATATGCGTAAAAGTGTTCACTTTAAAATGAAAGGAATCGGCAACATGCATCAGCATATTGATTTCGCTTTGCACATAAGAGTGACAGGTTATAAATCTTTTTGCATTTAAAATTTCCACCAATGCATCTAACTCTAAATCCCTTCTTTTATCCTCGCCTTGTTTCTCATAATCTTCAGCGCGGGTAAAAGCATCCGTTAAAACCTGTTCTACGCCCATGCGTGTATTGGGAAAGCGGCTGTTGGTAGGGGAATAAGAACGCTTTACATTTTCACCCAAAGCGAATTTTATAAAGCCATCCCAGTTTTCAAATTTCATCTCTTCTGCATCCCTGCCCCATCTTAATTTTATCAGCTGTGTCTGGCCGCCGATTGTATTAC
>JAEWBD010000372.1 GCA_023391315.1 Bacteroidota bacterium
CATGGGACGAGATGGCCAAACAACCCGATGCTGTTTTATTGCCACTATCTCATTTTAAAAAATTAATAAGCGAACATTTAAAAAGCGGGCAATAACAGCTTAATACAGCATACATGTTTATTTCAAACAAGTGGAAAAATGTATTGGAAAAAATGCCGGCATGGTTTATAAGCCTGTATGCAGCCACCTGCTCTTTTTGCGTGTATTTCTGCATGTATGCTTTCCGCAAGCCTCTTACTGCTGCCGGCTTTGAAGGATTGTATTTTTTAAAAATCGATTACAAGGTATGGCTTGTTTCTGCACAGCTAACAGGTTATATGCTCAGCAAATTTTATGGTATAAAATTTATTGCCGGTATGCAGCACTCCAAACGCGCTAATACAATTGTGCTGCTTATTGTGATGGCCTGGATGGCGTTATTGTTATTTGCAATCGTTCCTTCTCCGTGGAATATAATTTTTTTATTACTGAATGGCTTTCCGTTGGGAATGATCTGGGGGCTTGTATTCAGTTATCTTGAAGGAAGAAAAACCACTGAGTTTATGGGCGCCGTATTATCGGTGAGTTTTATTTTTTCATCGGGCGTTGTAAAAAGTATTGGGAAAAATCTTGTTATAAACAATAATATTACTGAGTTCTGGATGCCATTTGTTACAGGTGCTTTATTCTTAATACCAGTGTTTGTCTTCACATGGCTGCTTAATCATATACCTCCGCCAACACAGGAGGATATTGCTATGCGCAGCATCAGAAAACCCATGACGAGGGAGGAACGAAGGCATTTCATAAACCTGTTTCTGCCGGGCATTGTGGTGATCGTTTCAACTTACGTATTGCTTACTATTCTGCGCGATTTCAGGGATAATTTTTCAAATGAATTGTATGCTGAGTCAGGTTATGAAAACAACGCATCCATTTTCACTCTTACGGAAACGCCTGTATCACTTATTGTGCTTGTATGTATGAGCCTGCTTATGCTTATAAAGGATAATGTGAAAGCTTTTTTACTCAACCATTTTATAATTATTATTGGTTACATGGTTGCCCTTGCCGCTACCTTGCTTTTTACATATACATTAATTAACCCTGTATGGTGGATGATATTTGTTGGCACCGGTTTATACATCAGTTATGTTCCTTTCAACGCCCTATATTTTGAACGAATGATAGCAACGTATAAAGTGCAAAGCAATGTTGGGTTTATTATGTATGTGTCAGATGCCTTTGGCTATCTTGGAAGCGTTTTAATATTGCTCGTAAAAGAATTCAGCGGGGTGCAGTTGTCATGGACTGATTTTTTTATCCGTGCAATTTTTATCATCACCGCAGTTGGTATTGCAGGCACATTAATAGCCGCCCTATATTTCAGGCAGAAATACAAAAGGATATTTGGTTTATCATCATCAAACATAATTATTCATGCCGCATAAAAACGCAATTGTAATAGGCGCAGGAATTTTAGGACTGGCAACAGCAAGAAGCCTTGCCCTGAAGGGATATAAGGTAACGGTGTTTGAAAGAAACGGGAAGTGCGTGGGCGCATCTGTAAGAAATTTCGGGATGGTGTGGCCCGTTGGCCAGCCAAACGGCATCTTGTATAACCGGGCATTAAGATCGAAGGAAATATGGAAGCAGGTGAGCAAAGATGCCGGCTTGTGGTTTGAGGAAGTGGGAAGTCTTCATCTTGCCTATAATGAACTTGAGTTTGATGTAATGAAAGAATTTGCCGCGGCGAATAAAACTGCAAGGCCTGTAAAAATTTTGAATAAAGATGAAACGCTTCAAAAAACACAGGCCGCCAATCCTGAAGGCCTTTTAGGTTCTTTATACAGCGATGATGATATGATTGTTGAAGCCAGGGCATCTATTGAAAAATTGCCTGCCTACTTAACTGAAAAATATGGTGTTGAATTTAAATTCAATACAGCTATAAACTTTATCGATTACCCGCATGTAACAAGCAGTGAACAAAGCTGGCAGGCTGATGAGATTTATGTTTGCAGCGGGGCTGATTTTGAAACATTGTATCCTGAAGTTTTTGCAGTAAAAAATTTTACGAAATGCAAATTGCAGATGATGCGTTTGGTGGCGCAGGAAAATAATTTCCGTATCGGCCCGGCATTGTGCGGAGGATTATCGCTAACGCATTATAAAGCATTTGAAATAGCATCATCATTGCCACAGTTAAAAAAACATTTTGCAGATACAATGCCCGAATATTTAAAATGGGGCATTCATGTGATGGTATCGCAAAACGAAGCAGGTGAATTAACCATCGGCGACAGCCATGAATATGCGCATACATTCGATCCGTTCGATAAACAATTCATTAATCAACTGATTGTGGATTATCTGAAAAAATTTGCTTCATTTAAAAACTGGCAACATATACAAAGCTGGCATGGCATCTATCCTAAAAGAACAAATGGCGAAACGGAATTTGTTTATTCTCCGCAACAAGGCGTAACAATAATAAATGGTATCGGCGGTGCAGGCATGACGTTAAGCTTTGGCCTGGCAGAAGAAGTGGTGAATAAAAGGTGAGCAACAGGTAATCGTTATCAAATTACATTTTATACTTCATTCACCATTCGCCCTGCATGTTTATAACTGTTTAACAATAAAATATTGCGATATGATTAAGATGATAGTTTTTGATATGGCCGGTACTACTATTGATGAAGATAATATAGTATATAAGACCGTGCAAAAGGCGGTGAACGAAGCCGGTATTCCTGTATCGCTGGCAGAAGTGCTGGAAGCAGGTGCAGGGAAAGAAAAGTTGCAGGCTATTAAAAGTGTATTAAAAATTAAAAATATTTCTGATGACCAGCTTGCAGAACGGATATTTGAAGCCTTCCGTAATGAATTAGATATTGCTTACAAAACAAATGAAATAGCTGAACAAAAAAATGCCTCCGGTCTTTTCAAAGAATTAAAAAATAAAAATATTAAAGTTGTACTTAACACCGGTTACAACAGGGAAACGGCAGAGGCATTGATTAAAAAAACAGGTTGGCAGGAAGGCATTGATTTTGATTTGCTGGTAACGGCCTCCGATGTACCAAATGCAAGACCTTACCCGGATATGATCTTGTATGCTATGCATGCCCTTGGTATCAACGATGCCGGTGAAGTGGTTAAGGTAGGTGATTCTGTTGTTGATATTGAAGAAGGACAAAATGCAGGATGTCAATATAGCATTGGTATTACGACCGGTGCGCAAACCTATGAACAATTGAAAAAAGCTAACCCCTCATTTATTATAAATGACCTTATAGAAGTATTAAGTATAATTGATTTTCCGGGAAATTTTAAGTAATCCAATGAAGAAGATTATGCTCTGAGATCACTCTGTCAAAGCTCTTAGTAAGTTTGACAACAGCCCTGTTTTTTTATTTGGTTAAATAATGACAGCTCTCTTCCTTCAATAACAGGATGAATATAAAATTCAAATTCATCAATAAGCCTACTGTTTGAAAGTGGAATAATTAAACTCCGGCTTCCAGCAAAGAGCACAGAAATGAGAAAAGGAGATGGTACTCACGAAGTAAATTTCTTTAAAGATGAAAAACAAGCCTTACATATTGATGCAGCAATACAAATATTACTGCACATTAACGTTGCCATAGAATGAAATTATCTTCAAGAGGCACAGATATATTTTCATAGCAGGGTATAATCCTGACTGTGTAGTCGCTTGCCGGCCTCGTTGTTTGCACTATGCATTTATATATTTTTTCGCTGTTTTCCGATGATTGTAATTGCATGACGATACGCTCTGCTTCATTTGTGTTTTGTGCATCCGCATATAATTCAACCAATATATTATCCGAATTGATTTTATTTAAAGAAATACTTGCAGTGCACAAAAGCCCGCCGTCAATATTTTCCATCTGCACCTTGTTGAAATGTATGGC
>JAEWBD010000025.1 GCA_023391315.1 Bacteroidota bacterium
GCCCAGGGCAGCGTACCCGGCATACAGCTTGCGCATGCCGGAAGAAAAGCTAGTCATACAAGTCCATGGAAAGGTAGCCGGCCTTTAAAATTAGAAGAAAATGCATGGACAACCTTAGCACCAAGCTCCATAAGTTTTAAAGAAACCGATCCATTGCCAAAGGCAATGACTGATGCCGATATTGAGCAACTGAAAAAAGATTTTCGCGATGCGGCTTTAAGGGCATTGCAGGCCGGTTTTAAAGTAATTGAAATACATGCAGCGCATGGTTATTTATTGAATGAATTTCTTTCGCCGCTCAGCAATAAACGCAATGATGAATATGGAGGATCTTTTGAAAACCGCATAAAATTATTACTTGAAGTGGTGGATGTGGTGCGTTCTGTGCTTACAGATGCCCTGCCACTTTTTGTGCGCATATCTGCAGTTGAGTGGGTGGAAGACGGATGGAATATAGAAGATTCCGTTGCATTAGCAAAAGTTTTAAAAGACAAAGGTGTTGACCTGATTGACTGCTCCTCCGGCGGTAACTCATCCAATCAAAAAATACCGGTGGTGCCCTTATACCAGGTGCCTTTTGCAGAAAAGATAAAACAGGATGCTGGTATATTAACCGGCGCTGTTGGATTAATAACAACCCCGCAACAGGCTGAAGATATATTACAGAAAGGCCAGGCTGATCTCATCATTCTTGCGAGGCAAATGCTGCGGGATCCATATTTTGCTTTGCATGCAGCAAAAGAATTTAATGTTGATGTGCAATGGCCGGTTCAATATGAAAGGGCAAAGGAGAAAAAACATTCCGGTAAGTAATATATCAACATTAGAATAATGACCGTATAGTTAATCGTACCAGCATCTTCATATACTATAAGCTTAATACTGTTGTTACAGACGGTAATGGAACACAGCATTGCTGACGCAAAACATAACAGAATTAAAAAAAGCAGCATCATATAACCCTCTTTTAAAAAGAGTTTTATATTAGCCAAAATATATTTATTGTAATACATCTAATGATCGCTAAATTCTCAACATTATGACAACACTCAAAGGCCCCGGTATTTTTCTTGCACAGTTCTTAGGCGATGAAGCGCCTTTTAATAGCCTGGAATCTATATGCAAATGGTCGAAAGACCTGGGTTTTGCCGGTGTGCAGATCCCCACATGGGATGCACGCTGTATTGATCTGCAAAAAGCAGCAGAAAGCAAAACCTATGCAGACGAATTAAAAGGAAAAATAAACGAACTGGGATTAGAGATAACAGAACTTTCCACGCACCTGCAGGGCCAGCTAGTGGCCGTACATCCGGCTTATGATGTTTTGTTTGACGGGTTTGCACCTGAACAATACCGCAATAATCCCAAAGCAAGAACGGAGTGGGCGGTACAACAGTTAAAGTGGGCGGCAAAAGCTTCACAAAATTTAGGATTAAACGCACATGCTACATTCAGTGGCGCTTTGTTGTGGCAAACAGTTTATCCCTGGCCGCAGCGTCCTGCCGGCCTCGTTGAAACAGGTTTTACAGAATTAGCCAACCGCTGGCTGCCTATCTTAAATACATTTGATGAATCTGGTGTGGATTTGTGTTATGAAATCCATCCCGGCGAAGATTTACACGATGGCGTTTCGTATGAAATGTTTTTAGAGAAAGTAAACAACCATGCACGCGCCTGCCTGCTCTATGATCCATCTCATTTTGTTTTGCAATGCCTCAATTATCTTGAATACATTGATATTTATCACGAACGCATCCGCATGTTTCACGTAAAAGATGCAGAGTTTAACCCCACGGGCAAACAAGGTGTTTATGGGGGTTATCAAAGCTGGATTGACCGGGCGGGAAGATTCCGTTCACTCGGCGATGGCCAGGTTGATTTTAAAGCTGTATTCAGCAAACTGGCGCAGTATGATTTTAAAGGATGGGCCGTAATGGAATGGGAATGCTGTTTGAAACATCCGGTTGACGGCGCTACAGAAGGCGCTAAATTCATAAAAGATCATATTATACATGTAACGGAAAAAGCATTTGATGACTTTGCTTCTGCAGGCGCCGACGAAAATTTAAACAGGCTGGTATTAGGATTGCAGTGATATAGGCTAAATAAAAGCTTATATCATGAAATTTATTTTAAGTATTGCAATCATAATTGTGTTCGCCTCATGCGGCGCAGGAACAGGAGAAACAAAAGCAAGCGACAGCGCAAATGCTACCCGCGACCTGGTTAATACCGGTGCAGCTATTGGCTCAGACTCAGGAAATAACAATGCCGGGGGAAAACTGATAGCTGCAAATGATTGCCTTACCTGTCACCAGATAGATAAAAAAAGTGTCGGTCCGTCTTACAGGCAAATCGCAGAAAAATATGATTTAAACCAGGGCAATATTGAAAATCTCGCCACTGCTGTTATAAAAGGAAGCAGGGGTTTATGGGGAAATGCGGCAATGACTCCACACCCGCGCTTAACAAATGATGAGGCGGAAACAATGTGCCGTTACATATTATCATTAAGGAATTATGCAGATACCTTAAAATAATTTACTATTCATTAACCGGCTTCAATAAATTTGTGACATTATTTTGACAATCTATTATCTCATATTTTAAAATCAGAATCAATTGAAAAAGTATTTTGTAACAGTTGCATTACTTGCAGTAATTGCAGCCTGCAACAACAGCGGAACAGAAAGCGAAACCCCAGACTCATCTTCAACAGAAGCACCGGCTGCTTCATCGAATGATCTCTCATCAAACCCTGATTATCAAAAAGGCCTGGCACTCGTTGCCTCAAACGACTGCCTTACCTGCCATAAAGTAGATGAAAAAGTTACCGGCCCTGCTTACAGGGATGTTGCAAATAAGTTTGAGAATACACCCGAAAATGTTAGCATGCTCGCCCAGAAAGTTATTAATGGCAGCGTGGGCGTTTGGGGTCCGGTTGCTATGACACCGCATCCTGCATTATCACAGGCAGACGCAGAACAAATGGTGAAATATATTTTATTATTAAGAAATAAATAAAACACATGAGATTATTTACAACGATTGCGGCAGCATCCATACTTTTTGCTGCATGCAATTCTTCGTCTTCCGATACTGCAGCAACAGACACAACAGCTTCGGCAGATGCAACCACAGAAACTGCATCGAATGATACAGGATGGATTTCTTTGTTTGATGGATCTACCCTTAATGGCTGGCATGCATTTGGTCAAACCGGCACAGGGAAATGGGCTGCTGACAGTGGAGTTATTTATCTTAACGCAGCTTCCGATGCCGAAGGCGGTGATCTTGTGAGCAACGACAGTTTTGGCAATTTTGATTTAAAGCTCGACTGGAAAATAGCTAAAAACGGCAATAGCGGTATTTTGTTTTACGTGCAGGATGATAAAGCAAAATATGAAGACACGTATAAAACCGGTCCTGAAATGCAGGTGCTGGATGATGAAAGAAATGAAGACAATAAAACGCCCACGCACCGCGCTGGGAGTTTATATGATATGATACAGGCAACGCCCGGTGCAGTAAAGCCTGCCGAAGAATGGAACAGCGTGGAAATAGTAAGTAACAATGGCAAGCTTGATTTTTACCTGAACGGCGTGCACGTTGTAAACACTACCATTTTTGATGATAACTGGACAAAAATGATTGCCGGCAGCAAGTTTAAACAATGGCCTGCTTTCGGTACCTTTAAAGAAGGACATATTGCTTTGCAATATCACGGACATGATGTTTGGTTCAGGAATATTATGATTAAGAAGTTATAGTAATTAACGTGAGTTCGGGATAAGGGGCGAGGTGAACGTCATTTCGACGATAGGAGAAATCTCTCGAATAGCAACCATCAAAAAAATCAGGAGACCTCTCCTACCATTGAGGTGACGGCACCTTCATAATATAATTGAACAACCTTTATATTCAAAATAAATCAAACTTCTTATCCCGAACTCACGTTAACTATCTATATAATATTTCAATAAAAAATCCCGCAGCATCAATTGCGGGATTTTTTATTAAACACTTCAACAGTTGCTATAAATACTTTCTTATTTCTTCTGTCAGTTCGCCTTTTGTAATGGGAACGCCCATTACTTTATTATAGGCTTTCGCATCAACTAAAAATTTATTACGGATAATTTTTATCAATTGACCGTTATTAATTTCAGGAATTAATATTGTTTCAAAATTGCTTAATATTTCTCCGAGGTTTCTTGGAAACGGCCGCAGATAACGTAAATGTGCATGGCTTACTGCATGCCCTTCAGCTTGTAATTGCCTTGCTGCACTTTCAATAGCGCCATAAGTGCTGCCCCAACCCAAAACCAGTACCTTACCTTTTTCAGGACCGCTGTCTAAAGTTTGCAAAGGAATATAATCAGCTATATTTTCCACTTTCTTCTCGCGGATGTTTACCATCAATTGGTGGTTTTCCGGATCATAGCTCACGTTGCCGGTAATATTTTGTTTTTCAATGCCGCCAATGCGATGCTCCAGCCCCGGCGTGCCTGGTATGGCCCAGGGGCGAACGAGTTTCTCATCTCTTTTATAGGGAAGGAATTTATGCTCGTCTTCTTCCAGGTCTGTCTTAAATTTTACATGTATCGGCTGCAGGTCTTCACTTTTTGGAAAACGCCAGGGCTCTGCACCATTAGCAATATAGCCATCGCTTAAAAATATAACCGGTGTCATATGCTGGAGCGAAATCCTTACTGCTTCAAAAACAGCACTAAAACAATCGCTTGGCGTTTTGGCGGCAATCACCGGCATGGGACATTCGCCGTTTCTGCCATAATAAGCCTGCAGTAAATCGCTTTGCTCTGTTTTGGTGGGGAGCCCGGTTGAAGGGCCGCCGCGCTGCACATCAATTATCAACAGCGGAATTTCAAGCATTACCGCTAAACCCATTGCCTCGGTTTTTAAAGCCATGCCGGGGCCGGATGTAGTGGTTACACCAAGGCTGCCGCCATAGCTGGCGCCAATGGCTGATGTGATGGCTGCAATTTCATCTTCAGCCTGGAAAGTTCTTACGCCAAATGCTTTATGGCGGCTTAATTCATGCAGAATGTCTGATGCCGGCGTGATGGGATAGCTTCCTAAAAACAAAGGCAGCCCGCTCTTTTCGCTGGCGGCAATCAAACCATACGTTAATGCCTGGTTACCCATAATGCTGCGATAGGTGCCGGCAGGCATTCTGGCCTTTTCCACCTTGTAACGCGTTGTAAAGGTTTCGGTGGTATCGCCATAATTGTAACCGGCCTGCAGCACTTTTATATTGCTGGCAAGAATATTTTCCTTCTTTCCAAACTTTTCTTCAAGATAGCTGATGGTGCTATCGAGGCTGCGGTTATACATCCAGTATAAAAAGCCCAGCACAAACATGTTTTTGGCGCGGTCTTTTTCCTTCATACCAAGTTCCGGAAAATCTTTCAGCGTTTCGCGGGTAAGCTTGGTAACATCTATTTTAATTACATCGTAACTGTCAAGGCTGCCGTTTTCCAGCGGGTTAATGCCATCAATATAATTAGCAAGGCGAAGGTTTTTGGTGTCGAAGCCATCGATATTTGCAATTATTCTTCCACCTTTTTTCAAAAAAGCCAGGTTTGCTTTCAACGCGGCAGCATTCATCGCCACCAGCACATCGCACACGTCACCTGGTGTGAAAACACGATCGGAAGAAAAATGTAACTGGAAACCGCTCACGCCCGGCAAAGTGCCTTGCGGTGCACGTATTTCGGCGGGAAAATCAGGGAAGGTGGCCAGGTCGAGGCCAAGAAGAGCTGTATTATTGGTAAACTGGGTTCCGGTAAGCTGCATGCCATCGCCGCTATCGCCTGCAAACTTAATCACTACATCTCTCAGCAAAACATCTTGTTTTTCCATATCTCTTAAAAAAATGGGTGCAAAGTTAGTTATATAAAAATTCAGTACCGGCAATTTTACATTTCATGCAGAATTGCTTGCTGCCATGAAAGTGCTTATTTGCTTTTTTGCAAAGTTCCCGTAAAGTAATGGCTGGCGATTAACGATTTACGAAATAATTATATGTAATTGGGAGTAACAGACCTGTAAGAGCTTAGCCGGCATGATTATATAAATTGAATTATGCGGGTTTTTCCAAACTTTCCTGCCAGCTTTTAAATTTATTCCTGTCAACCACAAGCCAAACGACATCATCCCATTCAAATACAGTGGATGAATCCGGGTTGAGTATGCGTTCATTGCTTCTCTCAATTCCTATTACAAGGCCGGACGTTTTTTCACGAATACCTGATTCCCGTATGCTAAGCCCTTTAAGCCGGTTGTATTCATCTACCACAATTTTTTGCAGAACTATATTGGCTATCTCCGAGTTTTCTGATTCGGTTACATCGGCATTTTCAAATACGGGTTTAAATACCTGCATCTGTTCGTCTGTGGCAATAATGCCGGCATGATCGTATGGAAGCAGCTTATTGTAACGGCCGGGCGCATGAATAAGTTTTTTTCCCCGTTTTATATACGCCAGATTGATCCCATACTTTTCACGCCACCCAAGCTCCAGCAAAGTTTTGCCGATGTAATCAGCATTTGGGTTTACCTCCATATCAATTATTCCCGCAGACCAGGGCAATAACTGAGACCGGAGACTGGCAGTTTTTTTAAGCATTTCTTCCGGCGCATTGTTTTTTAATGCGGCTGTTTCCCTTGCATTCAGGTTAGTTAAAAAACTGCCTTCTATACGCTGGTAAAACCGTTGTATCCTTTTTGAGAAAAGATATAAGAAAGCAATGGCCAACGGCACCAGGAGCAATACGGATGCTTTTGCCGATATTGATTTGTCAACCCAAAAACCTATGAGTGCAATACCGATGATTATTCTTACAACCTCAATTATTAACAGCGGGCCTTTACTGTATTTTTCATCAAGCCAAAGCTCCCTGTAAGCCATGCTGTCTGGCTTCCTCGTCATCAGCGCCAGCAAAAAGGGGGCGCCCAGGCCAAGCAAAGCAACAAGACAAACTATGCCGGGCCATGTATCACCTTGTATATTTTTATTTAAAAAAGGAACAAGCACATTAAATGCCAGCAGGCTCAGCGCCAGCAATATAAAGGCGTTTATAAACACTATTTTTATATATGAGCCAAGCACCTTTTTCCAGGTGCTTTCAGCCTGGATTTTTTGAGCGCCGGAAGAATAATTTTCAATCGCTGTTATAAATTTTTGCGGCAATATGCGTAGTAAAAAATTGTAAAAAGGTTCTGAATATTTAATAAGATAAGGCGTTGTAAATGTGGTTATGGCTGACGCACCAACCGCCACTGGAAACAGGAAATTACTGATGACACCGAGATTAAGCCCGAGTGTGGCCACAATAAAGGCAAACTCCCCTATCTGTGCCATGCTCATGCCCACCTGCACCGATTGCTTGAGCGTCTGGCCGGAAAGAATGGCACCCAATGTTGTGCTGAACAGCTTGCCAAAAACAGTAAGCAGGGTAACAATCAATACCGGCCACTTATATTCTATCATGGCGGCGGGGTCTATCATCATGCCGACGGATATAAAAAACACGGCGCCAAAGAGATCTTTCACAGGTTTGATAATG
>JAEWBD010000097.1 GCA_023391315.1 Bacteroidota bacterium
CCCTTGCACTGTTCATGCGGCTTATTTTTGAAGAAGGCAATCCTTCAAATGCATGAATATCCGGCTCTGCAATTATAAAAAGAATATGATCCACTGCGTCCACTACGCCCTGCCAGTAAGGCTTTGCGAAGAAACCAATTTGCTCATCGCCGCCTGTTTCAAGCAGCAGGCGGGGCATGCTTTGACCACGGATATTATCAGGCTGATAATAGGTAATGATATTGCCACCTGCTGCATATATTTCTCCGGCAATAGCAAGATAAAGCGGTTTGCTGCACTCCTGTCCCACCAAAAAAACAGTATCTCCTTTTTTAATGCCCTGCCCATTGTTGAGGGCATATAAAACCATTACCTGTGCATATTTCTTTAATAAAGTATCGTTGGGTATAAACATGTTTTTTGTTTGAAGTGAAACGAAAATGATGAGGATTGATCTAACCAATATGTGTTATAAACTTAATTCATCGCTTAAAACCCTTAAGCTTTTACGTTTGACGATTCACGTTTCACGTTCAGTTTACTCCATTCGTAATAACACTTTTGTCAATTTTATTTACCAATCCCTGCAGCACTTTGCCGGGACCAACTTCGGTAAATTCCGCAGCGCCATCCGCAATCATTGCCTGCACACTTTGCGTCCAGCGCACTGCGCCCGTTAACTGTGCAATTAAATTTGTTTTTATGGTTGACGGGTCTGTTACAGCAACAGCAACCACATTTTGATAAACAGGGCAGCTTGCTGTATTAAAGGTTGTTGATTCAATAGCAGCCGCCAGTTCTGCTTTGGCGGGCTCCATCAAAGGCGAATGAAAAGCGCCGCCAACAGGGAGCAGCAACGCACGTTTTGCACCTGCTTCTTTCATTCTCATGCAGGCCAGGTCAACGGCTTCGGTTGAACCGCTTATTACCAGTTGGCCGGGGCAGTTATAATTAGCCGCCACCACCACCTGGTCGTGATCTAATTCTTTTGTAACGGCAGTGCAAATTTCTTGCACCTTATCATCTGCCAAAGCCAATACTGCCGCCATTGTTGAAGGGTTTATCTCACAGGCTTTCTGCATGGCCTGTGCACGTATGCTTACCAGCTTCAGCGCATCTTCAAAACTTAAAACATTATTGGCAACCAGCGCCGAAAATTCGCCAAGCGAATGGCCGGCTACCATATCAGGTTTTACATCGTTTAATGTTTTAAATGCAATTACAGAATGCAAAAAAACAGCAGGCTGCGTAACCTTTGTTTGCCTTAATTCTTCATCTGTGCCGCCAAACATGATGTCGCTTATGCGGAAGCCCAGAATATCGTTTGCTTGTTCAAATAATTCCTTTGCCTGCGCATTGCTGTCATACAAAACTTTTCCCATTCCACTGAACTGTGAGCCCTGGCCCGGAAATATGTAAGCGTGTTTACCCATATTATAAATTTAGGGCAACAAAAATAAGGCTTCTGTTATTAGGCCGGTGATGAAACGGTACCGGTATCTTTTAAAGTAAATACAAATGAATATTCCGCGTAAAATATTTATTAAATTAGTTAAACCAAAACCTACAATCCTTTTATAAAATCTCTCACTTACATTTGCGGTAATCAGCAGGAAAAATGAAAAAGCTTATACTGATACTCTTAATATTACCGGTTGTAACTGCAACAAATGCACAGTCTAAAAGAGCCAAGGCAAAAGCAGATAAAATAATCACGGCTAACCTTCAATCGCATATTGATTATCTCGCCAGCGATAAGCTTGAAGGCAGAAGGGCGGGCAGTGCTGGCGAAAACCTTGCCATGCAGTACATCAGCAATATGTTTGAGAAATATAAGCTTGCGCCTAAAGGCGACAATGGTTTTATACAGGCGTTTGAAATAAGCGAAGGCAATTCTTTCAATTCGCCGGACAATTATTTTTCTGTGAATGGTGAAAAACTTGAAGCAAAAACAGACTATTACCCTTTATCTTTTTCAGCAAATGCCGGTGCTAAAGGCAGTATTTCTCCCATGTTGCGTGAAAAGGAACAAATCTGGTTCTGGAATGTATCTGATGTATTGGAAGATAACAAAGACAATCCGCATTTTGACATCAGCAGTTTATTAAGAGAGGAAGCAGAAACGGATGCCAAAAAAGGGGCAACAGCGCTTATTGTTTATAACAGTTCAACACAGGCCGATAATATCCTGTTTAATAAATTCGATACAACGGCAGCCGTTACTATTCCCGTTATTTATATAACACAACAAGGCCTGCAGAAACATTTTGCTGACCTTACCGGCATTTATGATATTGATTTGAATGTGCACCTGCAGGCAGATAACCGCAAAGCGCATAACGTGATTGGCTATATTAATTTTAATGCGCCCACAACTGTTGTAATTGGCGCACACTACGACCATTTGGGTTATGGTGAAGATGGTAACAGCCTGGATGGCGCCGGGCAGATACATAATGGCGCCGATGATAATGCAAGCGGCACTGCTGCTATGCTTGAACTGGCAAGGATTCTATACAATACAAAAGCAAGGAATAATAATTATTTATTCATGGCTTTTTCGGGTGAAGAATTGGGACTGCTTGGCTCCAAATACTGGCTGCAGCATCCAACGGCCAACGTGAACCTGAATTACATGATCAACCTTGATATGGTGGGAAGATATGCGGCTGACCGTAAACTCACCATTGGCGGTTATGGCACTTCACCAACATGGGGAGAGATTTTTCAAACAACCACCGATCCCAATCTTGAAATAAAATTCGACAGCAGCGGCAGCGGGCCAAGCGATCATGCTGCATTTTACCGCGACAGCGTGCCGGTATTATTCTTTTTTACCAATAGCCATCCTGATTATCATAAAGCCACAGATGATGCGGATAAAATAAATTATAAAGACGAAACAGAAATAGTTGATTACATCGTAAACATTATTAATGCAGCCAACGATAAAGGCAAGCTTTCATTTCTTAAAACAAAGGATGCAGAAATGCGCAGTGTGAGCC
>JAEWBD010000110.1 GCA_023391315.1 Bacteroidota bacterium
CTTCCAGGAAGCCAACAAAAGAATGGTCGTGTGTAACTTTTACCAGCGAGTTATCGCGAAAAAGATACAACCTTGTATCACCAACATGCGCATAATAAAATTTATTATCATTAATATCAATTAGCGCAAGCGAAACCACACAGGCCATTTGGTTATACTTATCGCTTTTTTGTTTCTTTTCAAAAATCTTTGTGTTTGCTGCCGTTAATGCGTTTTTCAGCAGATGAATTACATCACCCGATGCATTTTTTAATGTATTCAGAATAGTTGTACGCGTAAGCGCTGCAGCAATTTCTCCGCCCTCATAGCCGCCAACGCCATCAATAACACAGCCGATAATGTATTTACCATTTACAATCTTCTGCGCAATGAAGTTATCTTCGTTATTGTCGCGCATTTTACCTGTATCTGTATTGCCGTAAAAATTATCAGCCATCGTTCCTGTGCGTTTTTTTTACATCGCGAAAATTAGCCGCCAGCAACAGCAGGCAAGCCACAAACAGCGATGATGAAAGAATGATATTTAACATGAGTGATGTTTATATTTTTTGAAAGTTTATGCGATTATTTTTTTGTTACCGCTAATTAACTTTACTTATCCCGGTTGCCTGCCTGCCGCCAGGCAGGTGCCGATCCCTTGTGCTGCATAATTGACAGCTACGGCTTCCTGTTCATTATTACTAATTGTTTCTAACATACTTCTGTTCCGGCAGAAAAGATGAGCCTTGAAACTGGTCTGACGCTTTTGAAGTGTCTGACCGCGTTACACCATCATGATTTAAAAATATTCACGCCCACAATACCATTCAGCACAATGCGCGAATTAAGTGGCAGCGGCACCCAAACCGGGTTGTTCGCATCGCTTGCCACCACTTCATTTTCATTTACCAATGTTTTCTCACCAAAGGAAGCCAGGTAAAATTTATGATCATCATCATTAAACCGTACCCGTAAATGCGGCGTATTCACCCATTCCGAGGGTATGCGAAAAACATCTTCCTTATCTGCGGCTTCATCTTTACCTGAAATAAGAATATCTGGTTCCCGCATATAATATTCAATTTTTTTGCCGGCAAATTCTTTATCGGGCACAATAGTTTCAAACCTTGCAAGCAATCTCGCCTCACTGTTTTGTACAGCTTTGGCATTCATGCTGAAATGCTGGTCGTAAGCAATTTCATAATAACCATCACTGTAAAAAATAAAGCCGTCAAGCAATTCAGGGTTCACATCAAAAGTTTCTGCAATGCCTGTTTGTCTTGGTATAAAAGTTACCCGTAAACTTTCTTTTTTCTGGTGAATACTGCCCGGCATGAGTTTACCGATAACGCTTTTATCGCCGCGCAAATATTCAGGATGGGCTGCAAAACGAAACACCCATTTATTGGAAGCGGGCGCTACAACTTTTCCTTCATTGTTATACCGTTCAAGAATATTGTAAAACTGTTTTACACATTCCTGGACGATCAACCCGAAAATGCCTTTTTTGTTTTGTGTGAACTGATTATAATCCTCTTCGTTAAAACATACAATGTATTCATGAAAAAAAACAATGCGATTGGCAAACGACAACTCTTTTATAGATTCTTCAAATTTTTGAATAATGTATTTATATACATCATCAGCGGTAAGCGGCGGCGCTTGTTTTATATCATAAATGGCTTCACGTTTCAAAAACCATTCGTGAAAACCCATACGTTGCCAGAAAGAAGTTGTTTTCATCCGTACCTATTTATTTTTAGTTGTCTTATGAAACCCCGCTATGTACATCCCATTGTTGGGGAAAATTATCATGCCCGGTTTCACTAATTTTTATTTTTTCTTACCGAAAAGCCTTTTAAAAAAGCCGGGCTTTTTTTCAGGCTCTTTTTTTTGGGATGATGTATTTACTGCTTTTTTTATTTTACGTTCTGCTACAAGGGCCTGGTTTGAAGCAGTTGTATCACTTGCCAGCACATTTACTGCACGGCCGTTATATTGTTGAATATGTTCCGCATTATCAAGCCAGATGCTATGCTGTTTGCTATGCAAAATACGTTTGGTGCCAAGTGTGGCAGGCTCATTTTCTGAAGCTACAAATAAGGAATCCCAGGTTTGGCCGCCGTCTAAAGAATAGATATATTCTTTATTTACAACATCATAATAAGCGTTCTTTTCGGGGTAATAATAGAACTCGTAATCTTTCTGCAAAACACTATTGCATGAACAGATTAACAAACTAAAAACAACAAAAAAACAAAACAATATTGCAGGTTGTTTCACTCGTATAATTTTTGTTTTTCTCACCAAACCATTGACTTAACTACTTAACCAGTCAACTGTTTACTCAAAGATTATTCCACTAAAACGAAAATTATAAGAAATACTTATATGAAGAGGATAAAAGAATTGTTAGAAGAAATTTAATTTATGGAAGCCTGAGCTGTTAAACTTGAACGTGAATGTTTTTACCTCTAAATCTTCATGACTGACTTTGGCGAAACTCACCGTATCAAAACAAAAGTGCCTCTTTTTAAATAAGGTTTATTGTTATAGTCAGTTGCTTCCACAACATAAACATACGTACCGCTTGGCTGCTTGTTGCCTTTATAGGTTCCATCCCAGCCTTTGTTTGGCGTACCGGTATTAAACAGCAACTGTCCCCAGCGGTTATAAATCCTGAAATAAGAAAACTGTTTCATACCGGCGGCCGTTATTTTATAAACATCATTTATACCATCGCCATTAGGTGAAAAAGCTGTTGGAATAAATACCTGCGGGGCTGTTTCAAAAATGTAGATTTTTAGGCTATCATAGCTGAAACAACCTTCGGGCGTGCTCACTTTTACTTTGTATGAAACCGTATCGGGGCCGTCGGTAAACGTTGCTACAGGATTGGCTATAAACGCATCGCTTAAACCGGAAGCAGGCATCCATTGATAATTGGTGCCTCCTTTAGCCTCAAGCTGCAATGGTTGTTGCCGTACAATAACAGTATCATTACCCGCATCTGCCATCACTCTTGGAATAACCGATACCACAACAGAATCACTTACAGGTTTGGGACAGCCAATTGTATCTGTAACCGATAATATATATGTGGTTGTTGACTGCGGCCCGGCAAGCGGTGACAAACTGCGCGCATTCACCAGTGAGTTAACCGGCGTCCACGAAAAGCTGGAACCCTCTATATTAGCGTGCAACTGAGTGGTAGTGCCATAACATATACTTATATCATCACCCGCTTCTGCTGAAGGATAAGGCACTACCGTCACATTAATTGCATCTGTTGCCTTGCATTTTCCAACAGAAGCGGTAACAGCGTATTTTGTATTTGCTAACGGAACTGCAACCGGTGCTTTTGCGGTGTCACTGCTTAAGCCCTGTGCCGGCGTCCATGAAAAATAAAGCGCGTTGGTGGCTGGTGTGAGCTGTATGCTGTCTGTTTTACAAATAGCTGTATCGGCGGGTAATTCCAGCAATACTTTATCAATAACATTTACAGTAACCGAATCTTCAGCCACACATCCTTTATAGCTCACTGTAAGATTATATTTAGTTGTTTGTTTAGGATATACATAAGGCTTCGCTGTATTTGGCCCGATCAGGTTATAAGCCGGCAGCCAGTTAAAAGCGGCGCCGGTGGTGGATGAAGAGGCATTTAACCGGAGTGTATCAATGCTGCAGATAAGCGTATCCCTGAAACCCATGGCAACATCAGGGCCCGTATTAACGGGCAGCACTTTTGTAGCGGTATCAATACAGCCTTTTGAATTGGTTGTAATTAAGGTGATGGTTTTCTGGCCGGTGTCGGCATATTTATGAGTGGGATACTGAATGGTATCTCCAGGTGGAATAAAACCGCCACCGTCATTGATTTCATCTCCAAAATACCATTTCCAGGAATTAACAAATCCATACTTTGTTGTGGTAAGATCTTTAAAGTTGTATGGATTAAAAATGCAGCTTCCATCAATAGAAAAATCCGTTTTAAAACCAGGGAATATTTTTACTTCTGCTTTGGCAGAATCCTCACAGCCTGCATTATTCTGGGCTTTTAATCTTACTGTATAAACACCGGTATCGGGATAAATATAGGTTGGTTGTGTGTTAGATGAAGTATCAGAAGTAAGCGTTGTAACACCAAAATCCCAGGAATAGGTATAATTAGGATTATTACCTGCCTTGTTTATAAACGTAAAATCATAGCCATCACAGGTTATATATGATGGGTCCAGTTGGGCGCCGCCAAGTTTGCAATTGGACACTTCCAAATGCAGTTCCTTTCTCGTATGGCCTATATACTTGCCATTCCTGTATTCATCAATGCAAACAGCCGCAACATAGGTACCCGTTTTATCAGGAGCTATGCCTGAAAGTATGCCTGTTTCAGGATCAATTGAAACATTTGCACCAAGCGGCTGGGCACCGGAATAAGGAGGAGTATAAGAGACAGATCTGTATGGTGGCGGTGCAGGGTTTTCCACTACGGGTTCAAACTGCGTGCCACCGGTTATACCGCTGCATAATGAATAAACAAGTTCATCCCCATCAATATCCTTTGCCGAAAAATCGAAGGAAAAAGGAGAGCCGACACAAATGGCCGATGCATCATTAAAACTAAAAACAGGGCTGTTATCGTTGCTGCTGCTTCCCCCGGGAATTGTAATTGTATAAGTTAATCCAAAACTATTTGAAACAGGCACATTTGCAATGCCCGCAATGCGGCAGCAACGTTGCACCGAAAGCGTATAACCGTCTTCATTTTCAGGGACACTGATGGTGGTTGTATATTCTGCCACGAGATAGCATACAAACGGAGGGTTTTGAAAACAAGGCCCGAAATCATTTTTTGACTCAGTGGTTAAAGTGGCCTGAGGAACATATTTAACCATTGTTGGCTGTGACGAATTTGCAGCAAACACCGCCATGTAAATACCGGCATCCACCTTTTCGCGCTGGCCGCAATCTGAATACTGATAGAAAGAAACCCTGTAATTAAGCGTGCTGCCTGTTTTACTCATAAATGTATATTTCATCCAGCCACCTTTAAGATGGTCTGCATAAGATATCTGAGCTGATAAAAGCATTATCAGTACAAACAAAATCTTTAAAATATTTAAATTTTCAGGAAGTCTCATCTATAAAATTCTTCAATATCCTGTTTAACTCCACAGGCACTTCAAGCAAGCTTTGGTGTGCCATATTATTCATAATGTGAATGTATGCAATTTCAGGTTCATGCACCTGTTTTAATACATCGTTTAAAGGGGCGGCAGCGTCTTCTGTTCCGGCAACAAATAAAACCGGTAACCCGGCATTCTTAAGCACCCTTGTTTTGTCTGTGCGCTTCATCATGGCATAGTAATATTGCTGCAGGTTTTCTTTTTTAAAATGCCGGCCTTCTTCTATTAATTCTTTTACTATATGCGCATGTGTTTCTTTAAAGCCGGTGGTAAATAAATTAGGAGTGGTGGTTTTAAGAAAAGCATAGCTGCCATAAGCTTCCATCATTTCAATACCACGTTTGCGGATTTGTTTTTTTTCTTCACTATCTGCATAAGCAGTTGAATGTATAAGGCCAAATGCTTTTAATGTATGAGCATATTTTTCAGCATAAGAAAGTGTAATGTACCCGCCCATACTGTGGCCAAGCATTATGCAATGCCCAATGTTTTCATTTATTATTATTGAATGAATGCTGTCTGCAAGTTCGTCAATGCTTAAATTATTCTTACCGGTTTCAAATAGCCCGGATGCGCCTGAGCCCGGCAAATCGGGTACTATCAGTTTGTAATAATTTTTCAGAAACCCGGATTGATTTTTCCATATAGCGTAGGTTTCTGCAAAACCATGTAACAACACAACGGGGAAGCCTTTACCGAAAATATAATACGATAAAGCAGTATTTTTATACGTAATGGCCTTTATCATTTAAATCACCTTACGATACTTATTGGAAAGATTTATATACCTGTTTAACAGTAAAATTACCACAGGTAATAATGCAATATTTAACTGCTGCGGCACCCAGAACCATGTGGCAATAAATACTGCTGTAATAACGGCCACAATAAAAAAATAGTTGCTCAGCCAGGAAGGTTTTTTAATGAGGCAAAAAGCAATGGGAAGGTTGAAAGGCAGGGCCCAAACTAAGTTTATATTGTTTTTGCAAACAGTATGATCTGTGGCAAACCACATGAACAATAAAAGCAAGCCTATAAGGCCGGTTATATAAAGCAGTAAAGCATCAGCAAAGCTTGTTAGCCTTTTTGCCCAATTTGCATTAAGTTTTGAAACAATAAAAAGCGCCACCGAAATTATGGCAAGCACAATAAGCGGAATGTATTTACCTGACGATCCGTCTCCGTTTTCACCTTTTAATAAAACGGTTGCATCTCTTGCTATATAAACGCCTTCATCAGAAGCAATGGCAAGGCCTTTCATAAAAAACTCGGGCATAAACATCGCTTCATCATTTGAAACAATCTGGTCAACTCTCCCGCCGAGCAAAATGTCTATACCAACCTTCGTCCAGTGTTGCCCGCCCCTATCTAGATAGTAATGTATCAGGTCTCTGGAAGTGGTGCCTGCAGGAACAATTCTGTTGTGTATAGTATCACCCTGTATATTCTTTAAAACAATATCCTTTACCCTTGTTGTGCAGTTATCAAGCAGGAAATCATATTTATAAAAACGGTTATTGCCCTGCATGTTGAAGTTAACAGCGTTAATAATGTTTTGTTTTGATGCGCTGTCTATTTTCAATTCCTGTTCATAAACGCTGCGATGTTCATAAATATATTCATACATGAATTCCGGGAATGCATCGGCAGAAGAATAATACAGCAGCTTGCCACGCATAAATTTTAAATAAAAGTTAGGCTGATCAAAAGTAAAGCCGCCCCAGTTATACACAACATCAGTATGATTTACGCTATCAATTATGCGCAATGCAGTATGGCCGAATAAAGAATATAATTCGTTGCCCGGCCCGCAGGTAATAACACTTATGCGCGTATGCGTGCCATTATTTTGAGCATTGAGCCACGGTGAAATACAAAACAGGAAAATGCCAAGAATAAAACATTTCATTCGTACATATTTGTTTTTTAACTGTCTCAATGGAACGCCCTGGTGTACATTCTTCCTATGTGAAAAAACATTTTGCATGGCATTTTATCCCAATATTTTTTTGATTTTTTATTTGCCGGATGGAACCTCACATATTTACCTTTCTGTGCATCAAAAATTTTGTTATGTCCGGTTTCATATAAAACAAAATAAGCAGGTACGGTTTACAAATAATATTAGCCATAATAAACTCAGCCGGCAATATCAACTTCTATCTGCGACAGCCCAAACCGTTCGTTCTTCATGATATTTTCCAGTTTCCATTCTTTATCCGGCCTGGAACCCGGACAGGCTGTTTTTTCTTTTTCATTAAATATAACGGCGCAGCTTACCGGGTAACTTCCATCCGTATGAACGAACATTTCAACCTGGTCACCAAATTCTGAAATAATTAAATTTTCCAGCGCCACTACTTCATCGTGTGCTTCCAGCACATTTAAATAAAAAGGAAGGGTAAGATGGCAATCAATATGCAATACGCTGCCATATTTTATAATGCGCAGGTTATGTATATCAATCCAGTTTGGCCTTCTCTTTTCATTAAGCAACCGCACCATGCGCCGCAATAATTTTGTATCGGCTTCATCCATTATTCCGGCCAGGGACCTGCGTACAATATTATAGCCGTTAAAGATAATTGCGAAGGCAATAATACAGGCAACTATTTTATCAAGCCAATAAAACTTCGTGAATAAAATAATTACAAGCGTTGCAATAATAGCAAGCGTTGACCAGGTATCAATTATTAAATGCCTTCCGCTTGCCTGTAAGGCATGCGAACTGTTGCGCCTGCCTATTCTTACACAAATAAAACCGGCAATAAAATTCAATATGGCGGTAAGGGCAATCAGCCATAAACCGGTATCAAGTTTTTCAAGCGGCTTGTTTTGTATAAAATTTACAGCAGCTTCGTAAAGAATAAGTATGCCAGATGCAACAATCAATGTTCCTTCGGCCGCAGCAGAAACAAATTCAGCTTTTCCATGCCCGTAAGGATGATCGGCATCTTTAGGCTTTGCAGCAACATATAAACTGTACAACCCGATAAAGCCTGCTATTACATTTACAATGCTTTCAAGCGCATCAGAAAGCACTGCCAGCGAATTTGTGAAATAATAGGCGATAATCTTTACTACAAAAAGTATTACAGATAAAGCCGTAATCCATTTTTGAACCCTGAAATTTTGTTGTGCTGTCTGCAATTGCCTTTATTGAAATTTTAAAAACTGATGCCCGAAATAAGTTTCACTATAAATACAGTTAATCAATTTCAGATTTGGTTTTTGCTCTCCCTGTCATTGACTTAAACTTTTTAAAAAACCTGAAATAAAACTCTTTATTAAACAACTGCGAATCTCTCATGGCCTTTGAAGTTAAAAATACGCCAACAGGCACCAGTATAATAGCGGAAAGCCACATTCCGAAAGCTGCGCTGGTAACACCCTGCTTTGCAAATTTTTCGCCGAAAGTGTTCAGTAAATGAAATAACACAAAGAAGATAACGGCAAACACAAGCGGAGAGCCCAAGCCGCCTTTCCTGATAATTGAGCCAAGTGGTGCGCCGATCATAAAGAGCACAATACAGGCAAAAGATAAACTGAATTTGCGGTTCCATTCCACGCGGTTTTTACGCAGCAGGTTTTGCCTGTCGCTGTATTCGCTCTGCGCAATATCAACAAACCCCTTTACCGAATTTATGGATGAAAATGACCTGTCATACACGGCTGAGGCCATGCTGTCGGGAATGATAGAACGAATATTTTTTATTGATTTATTCTTTAATGAATCGGGCAGCACCCAGGCGCTGTCGCGGTATTTATAAAAAACAAGAACGGGCTGCAACTGCGATTTCAAACGGTTTAAATTTGAATCTCTCAGTTTTGAAATGGAGTCAATAGATAAATTAAGCTGATGAACCGTAAGCATTTTCGGGTCCCATTTAAACAGGCTGTCTTCTGTTCTGTTCATCTGAAAACTGCTTAAATCAAAATCTTTCTGGTAATCTTTAAAGCCCATTCTTATATAATCTGTATTGGTACTATACCGGCTTCCGTTTTCCTGGTAGTTCCATCCATCATGCAACGTAAATTGAAGAAAGCGTTTATCCGGCGTCACCTTCATTACGCCGCTGTTGGCCACCAGGAATTGATCCTGCGGACCAAAATTCTTTTCATAAATAACAACATTATGAATGGTGCTGTCGTCCTTTTCTTTTTTTCCAACTTTAATTACAAAGCCTTCTATCTTATCATAAAAAACACCTTCTTTAATATCCAGCGCCGGCTTGGTAACAATGATATCATATTTTAAAGCATTCAGTTTAAGATTTACGACAGGTATAATATTATTGGCAAATAAAAAAGCCACACCGCTTATGAGTATGGCAACAATAAGCAAAGGCGCCATAAACCGCAGCAGCGGGATACCTGCGGATTTTATAGCGACGAGTTCAAAGCTTTCGCCGAGATTGCCAAACGTCATTATAGATGAAAGCAGCAATGCAAGTGGCAATGCAAGCGGAACGGCGGTTGCCGCCACATAACTTATGAGTTTTAAAATAGTGAACACGTCGAGCCCTTTGCCCACGAGGTCATCAATGTACAGCCAGAAAAATTGCATCACCAATACAAATAATGAAATAAGAAAGGTGGCAATGAAAGGGCCGATAAATGCTTTAACAATAAGTATGTCAAGTTTTTTCAACACTTTGCAATAACTTTTAAAATATGCTTATGCCCGCTACAAATGTAGAGCTTTCAAAAAAGGAATTAGAACTGGTTGTAAACAGCGAATTTATTTTAACAAAGAATAGAATTATACAAAAAGTGTATGATTTATTTGGCTTATTGAGTGAAGATTTCAGAAAAACATTAAACAACTTTTCAAATTCGCTGCCGGCTGAAGCGCATTTATCGTCGCCCAAAATTTATAAAGGAGAGAATTATTTGTATTTACCTTATGTAATGATGGATTATCCCAGGTTTTTTAATAAAAACGATGCATTTGCCATAAGATGTTTTTTCTGGTGGGGAAATTATTTCAGTATAACGCTTCAGCTCTCCGGAAAATTTTTTAAACAATATAAAACTGTATTATCACAATTCATAAAAGATAAACAGCACGAGGCATATTTTATTTGTGTAAGTGCATCGCAGTGGGAGCATCATTTTGAAGAATCAAATTACAAACCTTTTAAAGCTATTTCTTCAGCAGCAATACTTGAAAAGGAGTTTTTAAAGATAGCCGCCCGGCTCCCGTTAAATAACTGGAATGATGCTGAAATATTTTTCAAAAAGCAATACAGGGAGTTTATTGAAATGCTGGTAAAAGGTTCAGCATCGCACTTTCCTGAGGGCTAAACACCACACTCAATACTCAATTTGCAAAGGTTTACAAATTGAACACTGTATATTATTTTGTTGAATAAGTATTTCTTTCAGTAAGAAAGCGCGGGGGTTAATTACCCAGCCGGTGAAAAAGCTCTTTAACCTGGTATTCCCAAAGCTGGGTTTGGTCTTTTATTTCATTCTTCTCAGCAAAATCTTTTATAACCAGTATAGTTTGATTGGTGATTTCCGTTTTCTCAATCTTAAATTCAAAATATTCATCTTTTGGCGCGGCAAGCCAGTGAAAACGTATAAACTTATCAAGCTCAGAGTCTACCACCTCAGCTTTTTCAATAGCGCCGTTCCATGAAAAAATAAATACATTATCCCTTTCATCAACTTTATCAGCAAACCACTCGCCTAGCCCGGCCGGTGTAGAAAGAAAACCATACAGGATACCTGGCGAGCACCTTACGGGATATTCGAGGGTAAAAATTTGTTTTTTTGGCATGATGCAACTTTAATTTGTGCTTCTCAGAGTTTGCAATAATATTAAATTATTATTAGCGCAAAAATTTTTTTACAAACTCTTTCATAACTGTTTTAAACCGGTGATACGCGTTTTCAACTATTCCAGATTCTCCAGTTTTCTTCTGCCTGTAATTCAAGCATTTCATAACCGTTTTTAATGGTACAGCCCGCTTCTTTTCCATACTGTAAAAATTTGGTTAGCGGCGGGTTATAAACAAGGTCGTACAGGTAATGTTCCGGCGTTAATAAACTATAAGGCAATAAAGGAGCTTTTTCCGTGTCGGGATAAGTGCCAAGTGGCGTACAGTTAATAATAATATTGAATTCAAGAAACATTACAGGAGAAATATCACTGTAGGCAATTGCTCTTAAGGATTCATTTCTTGAAACCAGCAAATATTCAATGTTAAGCTTCTTTAATACATATTGTATGGCTGCAGAAGCGCCGCCTGTGCCTAATATCAGCGCCTTTTTGTGATGCGGCTTTAACTGCTTCACAAACGATTTTTCAAAACCAATTATATCAGTATTAAAACCTGTTTTTATTGCACCCCTTATTTTAATGCAATTGCAGGCAGACGTTTCTTTAACAGCATCATTAACGCTGTTTAGATAAGGAATAACAGATTTTTTGTAAGGAATGGTTACGGCCAAGCCCTGCAATAAAGGATGATCACGAAAAATGGTTTCAATAGCTGTAACATCGGGAATGGAAAAATTAAGGAATTCGGCATCGCTGATGTTTTCCTTCAAAAACTTTTCTGTAAAATATTTTTGAGAGAAGGAATGCGAAAGCGGGAACCCGATCAGGCCAAATTGCCGCATGGTTTAGTTTTTATTCAAAAACAAATGAAAACTATCACCTCTTAAACCCACCCGCATGGCTTCCAGTGGTATAACCTCTGTGGGAGCAATATTACCAAGGTTTACGTTAGCGCCCAGCAGTTCGAGAAAATATAACTGCTGCGATTTTTGAGGCGCTTCCCATATAATTTTTTCCGCCGGAATTTGTGTGAGGATTTCCTGAACCAGCCCCTGCCTTACTTCGCCGGTGCCGCGGTATAAGCA
>JAEWBD010000168.1 GCA_023391315.1 Bacteroidota bacterium
GGCCTGCACCTATATCACAAATTATTTTGGGGATAAAGAAAGGAGAGAATCTCGGCGTTCTGTTATTAGTGCCATAATTTATACATTCTTCCTGGAAACTAAGGAATCCGCCAATGCCGCTACTGAAAATAACACCGCCACGGTCCGGATCGTAATTTTCTGTTTCAAGGCCGGCATCAGCCATCGCTTCGTCTGCTGCGGCTATGGCCAGCTGTGCATAAGGATCTAATTTCCGGGCTTCTTTTTTGTCGATATAATTCAGTGGATCAAAATTCTTAACCTGGCAGGCAAACTGCGTTTTGAATTTTGAAGTATCGAAAGTATTAATATAATCAGCGCCTGAAACACCATTTATGAGGCCTTGCCAATATTCATTAACATTATTGCCAATTGAAGTTAAGGCGCCCATTCCGGTTATTACAATCCTATCGTATTTTGGCATTTGTTAGAGGGGTAAAACTAAAAATTCGCCTGTTATGCAAACACACAACAGGCGCATTAAATTTAGTAACGAGTAAAATTATTTTGCGTGTTCTTCCAGATAAGTTACAGCCTGGCCAACAGTTGTAATTGTCTCTGCCTGCTCATCAGGAATGGAAATATTGAATTCTTTTTCAAATTCCATAATTAACTCAACTGTATCAAGAGAGTCTGCTCCAAGATCATTCGTAAATGAAGCTTCATTAGTTACTTCAGCTTCTTCAACGCCTAATTTATCTACTATAATCTTTTTAACTCTGGTAGCGATGTCTGACATTTTAAAAAGTTTTGTTACGGGGCAAAAATATAATTTTTACCTAAAAATAAATTTTTTAGATAATTTTTGTTTTAGTTTTATTTCAACATCTTTTGCTGCCGTTTATACCAGGTTATAAAATTAAATTTTGTATAACTTTCTTTCTTAAAACAAAAAGTGTATGGCTATAAAAGTGATTGATCATGGCTCTGATGATTATAAACAAATGATTGCTCTGAGACAATTACTTTTACGTAAACCACTTGGCCTTAATTTTAGTGATGATGAACTGGCTGAAGAAGAAAGTGATATTTTGATAGGATGTTTTGATGAAGATAAACTTGAAGGCTGCTGCCTTCTCACAGAAAGTGCACCAAACGTTTTACGCCTGCGCCAGATGGCTGTGCTATCAGGATTGCAAGGCAAAGGTGTGGGCCGTGCCATTTTGCAGTTTGCTGAAAACATAGCGCGGGACAGGGGTTATAAAAAGATGGTTATGCATGCCCGTAAAACTGCCATTGGTTTTTATGAAAAACTAGGATATACAATTATGAGCGAGGAATTTATTGAAGTATCAATACCGCATTATTTGATGGAAAAAAACCTATGATTTTCCTTTCCTGATATTATCCTGCAGCAGTGTTCTCACGCCGGATGTTTCATCGCTCCCAAGATTATTCTTCGGAACAAGAAAAAATGATTTTGGCGAAAAATAAAGATGAAAAAAATAAGGTGTTTCAAAATAATTGCTAAACCTGTTCCATTCCCACTCCACCCTTCCTTTATCATTTTCCAGGGCTATATAGGAGGATTGAAAGTAGATGGTAAAGCTTTCTTTAAAAGTAAGCGAACGTTTATATACAATAGCCGGCATTAAAAACCAGAAAGAAATGAGAAAGAAAAACCAAATAAAAGCACCTAATAAAAATGGCTGTGGATGTATTTTCCCCGAAAAGTATAATACACCGGAAATAATGTCGAACAGAATAATAACAATGAACAATAACTTTATTTCCCGCTGTGCAATAAAGTGGTAGCGCAGCGCCTGGAGCACCTTCTTTTTGTTGTACGAAAAACTAAAATGCATTAGCTGTAAACGATTATTAGAAATCGTGGTAAAGATTGTAAAGACTGGTTTTAATACCAAAAGAAAAATAAAGTTCGGACTGGTTTACAATGGAAGACTTCCTGCTGCGGTAAGCAATACTTGCCTGAACGCCCAGCCTGTTTGCAGGATTTATGAGGTAACCTGCAGTAAGTTGATTATAGGAATATTTTGTTTTAATGCCCTGCCCTGTCTTGGTGCCGAATTGCGGTATATTTTCTTCGCCTCCCCATAAATCTTCGCCATTATTGTATGGAACCCCGGGGTTTTCGCCACGCACCGTATAAAGATTTTCAAGTGAGCCATACCAGCGTTTATTGGCATAATTAAACAGCGAAATAACTTCGTTATAGTTGGCCGCAAAAGGCGTGGTGAGTGATTGGTAAAAATGCGTGTAGTTTAAACTGATATTATTGCCCACACCATGGCCGTAAATGTAAGGCCTTACATTATTCCATTCAAGCCGGTGCGATAAACCCTGCACATTAAAAATGTCTTTATTCCATATACCTAACTGGAAAGCATATTTATTGCCGTAGAACTGAGAATGGTTATCCAGTGATTTTTTAATAAAAATATCATCCAAAGCCGCCTGGCCATACACAAACCCTTTTTTATATATTTTGTATTTTATATTAAAACCCATCATGGCATTATCGGGAGAGCCAAGCGTGAATTCCACAGGCCGCAAAAAAATAATCGGGTTAAGATATTGCACATCAAAACCCCTGTTGAAATTGGTATCCTTTGCAATCCAGGTAACTTCATCAAAAACACCTATCTGTAATTTTTTCGTATTAAAGCCCAGATAGTGTATAGTGCTGTATTTAGGCTGCGGCCTTCCGTCCACTTCATACCAGAAATTATTGGTATAATGGTTATACAGAACATTATAGGTTAATTTCCATAACCGTGCCTGCAAACGCACATAAGGATAGTTATTGGCATTGTCAGACAACAATAAACTTCTATACCCATCCCCAATAAAATTTTTACCATAACCGCCGGCTATTAAAAGGTGGTTATTAGGTGTATAGGTTACATTGAAATTGAAATTGGTATAGCTAAACCTGTTGTCTTTTGTAAGTTTGGCGGAATTTTCTCCCGGGATAATATACCTGCCAGAGGCAGGATCAAACCGGTTATATTTTGCATAGATAATACTATCTAAGTATTGAGGATATTCATTTAGATTGGTAATTACGCCAAGGTTGAATGACAGCTTTTTATTGAAGGTGGCCTGCATGTTTACTCCGGCTGCAAAGTTTACCAGCACGCCGTTTTTTTCATTTGATTTACCAAGGCCTGCATCCAGGTATGGGTCGAGTGTAAAAAC
>JAEWBD010000188.1 GCA_023391315.1 Bacteroidota bacterium
ATATTATAGCTGATGCGTGCATTGTTTATATTACTGCCAGCATAAGATTTTACAATGCCTGTAACCGTGATTGTATCATTAAGACGATAAGACCCTTTCAACGTATCAAATTCAACATAAAAAGTTGGCCGTTTATACTCCTCCATATTAAATTCAGTTTCGCCATTAAATTCTAAAGTCTCAATTGAAAATTCACCTGTTAACGCAGTCTGCGGCAATAAAAATTTTCCGGCAAATGAGCCATATTCATTCAGCTTTATAAACATGGAATCAATTTGTTTGTCGTTTGCATCGTAAAGATCAACTTCTATGCTGTCAGTATAATTATAAAGTTTTTGCTGCTTGGTTTTCCTGTCTTTGGTCAATACTATACCCTTATAAAAAACAGTTTGCCCGGGCCTGTAAATACTTCTGTCTGTAAAAAAATAAACCTGCGCATTATCTTCTTCATACGTGGAATCATCATCTTCCCCGTCATCATTATTATAACTGTTTCGATAAGAATAAATATAATCACCCGACTCAAGTTTATCACTTCCGTTTTGCAATACAAGGTCAACATTACCATAATTACCAGCATTGATATTAAATGGTAATGCAAAATGCCCGGTGCTATCGGTGTATAATGTTTTAAATTTTTTATTACGCCATTCTTTATTCTTTTCATTTTGTACAGAAACAGAGCCGTTAACTTTTACGTTCTTAACAGGCTGCCCTGTTTCCCTGTCAACCACAAAATAATCAAAGCCATTGCGCAGGTAAGCAATATTAGAAACCGTTATTGGCTGCAATGCAAGTTTATCTTTGTGATCGTTGAATTCTTTATTATTACTAAACAGGATAGAATAATTGCCGGCAGGCAAAGCATCAACCTTTATTTCAACGGTATGCTGCTGGTAATCGTTTGTTTGCGGCAACGGCTGTATGAATGTTTTTAAAGGGGATAATAATGCTACATCTTTCCACCGGTTATAACGTTTCTTTTTAGCAGCTTTATCTATATCTTTTTGCGAGAGCAAACGTGCATATAATGTATCGATGTTCTTATAATTTACTAATAACCTGAAAGGTGCATTGGCAACATTTACTGATTCTGCCTGTGCATTTAGGTCGGGCTCTTCTATATCACTTAATAAAGACTTCATGGCTTCGTTGCCATAACAGGAATCAGGCATAGCTTTCAATCTTTCTTCTATTAATTCTTTCGCTGAGATATAACCAGAACGGTGTGTTGTATCAGATAGGGCATTGTACGATGATGCTTTATCAGCTTCCAGTTTTGCTAAAGCATACCATGCTTCTGCAGCAGCTTTAGTATTAGCAAAACTGCCTGCTGCATCAGATAACGCACTCACATAAAGCGCTTCTTTACCATCAATATTCGCCCTGGCATTTGCCCAATATATCCTTTCAAGATTTATATCAATAAAAGCTGATGGATCTATATCATTTTTATGAAACCGCATCAGTTCCTGGTATAATCGCAGAGTTTTTAAAATATGAGAAGCGGTATCCTTTGTAACAAAATTATACTGCATAAAATCCTTCGCGTTTGCCAGGGCATGCACATCCCGTAATTCAAAAGTATATGCGGGTCTTGATAAATATGCCAGCCCTGTTTTATAATAATCAAGCGCTTCATGCACAAGCAGATCGTATAACGTGGGCCTTGTGGCGGCCATATTGCCTTTTATTAATAGAGCTTTAATAGCACTGGTATTTGTTTGCTGCAATATTTGTTTGGGCAAAAGGGCTATCTCATACAGGCTATCAATAATCTCTTTGAATTGTGCATTGCTCCATGTGGCGATATCGGCTTCTTTGCTATCCGTTTCTTTTCGGTTACGGTTCTTCCAGGCATTTTGAGAATAAAAATCTTTTAAGGTATTAGCCAGTATAACAGATAATATAGCTTGTGAAACCGCATCATTCGTGGCTTGTAACTCTGCTTTAAGTAAAACAACTTTATTATTTATATCGTCATCTGTTGTCTTGTCTTCAAGGCTTAGCCTGTACAGCAAGGTTTTAATAACTTCATCGTGTAAGCCTTTTACTTTCGCATCGTCATATAAAGTCTTTACTTTTTCCAAAGCGGTTTTAGGCAGGTCTTTTAAAACTATAAGCGAGTCAATTTCTTCCCATTGCTTTGCATAGCCGCTTACTGTTTGGGCTGATATAACGAAGCTGCAACAAATTATTGCAGTTAGCATTATTAGTTTTCTCATGTAAATAATTCTGTCTTGCATTAAATATATATGAAGATGCGGGCATTAAAAGAAATACATAAACAATATCAAACTATTTAAAATAAAAAAGGCAGCCATACCGGCTGCCCTTACTTTCAAATCAATATTATTACAAACCCTTTAATAGTTCATTCGCTTGTCTTACATAATCATCATTCTTTGCAGTGGTGGCCAGCTCAATGGTTTTTTCTGCGCTGGCTTTGGCGCCGTTTTTATCGCCAAGCTCCTTTTGAATACGCGCTTTCAGCATATACATATAGAATGCATCTTTATTGGTTTCAATAGCGTGATTTACATTCTCCAACGCCTTTGCATAATCTTTATCATACTCATAATAAAAACTGGCTGCCTGCCAATAAGGTTTTTTATCGGTTTTTAAAGCAGCCTCAATACCGGCCCTTGCTTTGTCTTTAAAGTTTGTTGTAATGGGAATAACTACGATTGTGTTGCCCCAAAGCAAAGCAAGATCGCAGCTTTCGGCTTTAATGTTCAGAAATTCTATCGTGAATGTTTCAACATTAAGATCGGTACTGTTTTCGGCAGGCACTTTAAAGCGTGCCACATCATCGCTTTCTTTATAGCCGTCCGTACCTGAATTATTGTAGCCTTTGTTTAATATAATTTCCCATTCGTTTGCACCGGGAATTGTATAAAGTGCATACGAGCCTGTATCAATATTTTTTCCACCAAAAGTCACCTTATCTGTAAAGCTTAACTGTGTGGCGGCATTAGCACCGGTACGCCATAATTTTCCGAGCGGTGCGAGGTCGCTGTTTTCGGCAAACAGTGTTCTTTCTTTAATAGATGGCCTTGAATATACCAGCGTTATTTTGCCAACGCCAAAATTCTGGGTAACAGTTGCCGTGGGACTTAATTGCGGTAATGGCACTTGTGCAAATAAAAAGTTACATGCCAAAAGCATTAATGGTAGCAGGATTTTTTTCATACGATTACAATTGTTTGCTGCAAGATAAAGGCTTTTTATTAACGCCATTTACTGCATTGGAAATATATAGGAAAGCGTTAAGATATTGCAAGGGATTACCTGATATTCAAAAACGCTGCATGCATTTTTATTATGTGCATTAATAATTGAAAACGGTTTATAAGTTGGCGTTTCATAATCTCGGCTTACGTCCTAAATTTGCGTGCAATTAGTTGTTATCTAACTAATTCGATTGCTAACAACATCACTATTCTGACAAAAATTGCTCACATTTAAAATTCTGACACATGAAAAAGTTTAGCTCCAACCAATTTCGTTTATGCTTTCCCTTCATCTTTTATGCTGCTATACTCAAACAATAGCCAAAGCTGTTAAATAGGGCTTTTTATTTATGCTGATAACTACTTGCTATATGTAGTTATTGTTGGCCTTTCCTGCAAGCAACCAGCATCGGGATACTCACTCAATGTATAGTTGTTATTATTTATTGTTGAATAATAGCAGCGCCAGGCCGCTATTGAAGGCTTCGCTTACCATGTTATTCAAAATTTTTTGCTAATCATTTTTATTCATTTCAAAAACCTTGTTCATGAAAAAAATCCCTCAGATCAGAGCAGGCCTTATAACCTGCCTGCTTTTCTGTTTTTACATGGCTACGGGCCAAACAAAAACCGTAACAGGCCATGTTACCGACAGCGCACAAAACGGGCTGCCGAATGTTACTGTAAAAGTTAAAAACCAATCCGGCGGCACCACAACAGATGCGTCGGGCAACTTTTCGATTAATGTGCCCGCATCAAACGCCGTGCTTGTGTTTAATTATGTAGGAATGAAAGCGCAGGAAGTTACCGTAGGAGATCAATCAAGTATAAACGTAACACTGTTGCCGGATAACGACAATTCCACATTAAATGAAGTAGTAGTAATTGGTTATGGCACGGTAAAAAAATCTGACCTTACCGGTGCGGTAGCCACAGTTAAGGGCGACCGGTTAATGGACAGGCCTGTGCCCAATGTTACGCAGGCATTGCAGGGTAAAGTAGCGGGTGTGGATGTAAGCGTTAACAGTAATGCGCCCGGCGCCGGCGCCAAAGTGCGTGTGCGTGGTATTGGTTCTATTAACTCTAATATAGATCCGTTATATGTGGTAGATGGTGTGATTGGCGTTGATCCCAATTCTATCAATCCAAACGATGTTGCTTCGCTTGAAGTATTGAAAGATGCATCTTCCACTGCCATCTTTGGAGCACGTGGTGCTAACGGCGTTATCATCATTACTACCAAGCGCGGAAGAAAAGGCGGCACCACCGTTTCGTATGATGGTAATGTAAACATGGTTGATTTATACAGGCATTTAAAAACACTAAACTCCGATGAGTTTGTGCAGGTATATAACCAGGCTTATGCCAATGGCTCAAAATGGGACCCGGATGGCGCTGTGCAAACACCGCCAAAAGCATTAAACCATGAAAATTTTCCTTTATTGTTTGATGAAAACGACAGGCCTTTATATAATACTAACTGGGAAAAAGAAACGTACAAACCTGCTTTCTCGCAAAGCCACCAGCTTAATTTTCAGGGCGGCAGTGATAAATCCATATACAGTTTATCATTAGGTTATCTTGATCAGAATGGCCTGATGGTAGAATCCTGGTTTAAGCGTTATTCTGCAAGGTTTACGCTTGATAACGATGTAAACAACTGGCTGAAAGTAGGCGGTAATCTCAACATTATTAAAAGCAGGCAGCGCATGGTTTCCGATGCCAACGGTGCTTTAAATGTGCCGAGAATGGTTACGGAAGAAGTACCCATTGTGCCTGTAAAATATCCCGATGGCACATGGGCAGGCAACAATGATATAGCAGGTCTTGAAGGTGGCCCTAACCCGGTGAATATTGCAACTAACAGGTACTCGCTTAATAATAATATGCAGATGCTGGGTGATGTTTACCTGCTGTTTCATATTACAAAAGACCTTGATTTTAAAACAGACTATGGTTATAATGTAAACTCACAGAAGAATAATTTCTATTCTTCACAGGAACTGGCGCACCTTTCACAAGACCAGGGCGGTGTCGCCAACATTAATGGCTATACTAATACTTACTGGCAGTCTGAAAACTATCTTACCTATAACAAAACTTTTAATGGTAACCAGAAATTGACAGCCTTGCTCGGTATGTCATTCCAGCAATACAATAATGAAAGGGTTCGTTCAGAAACGCAAAACTTTATTGATGATATTTTCCAATGGCATTACCAGCAGGCAGGTTCTATAAGAACTGCTAATGAATCGCAGGATTATCAATGGTCGATGAATTCTTACTTTGCCCGTGCTACGTATGATATAAGCGGCAAATATTTCTTTACCGCAACAGGTAGGTATGATGGCTCTTCAAAATTTGGTAAGAATAATAAATATGCATTCTTTCCATCTGTTGGTGCAGCCTGGCGTTTAAGCGAGGAAGATTTTATGAAGAATAATACTTCCATCTCTAATTTGAAGCTGCGTGCAAGCTATGGTGTATCGGGCAACCAGGAAATTGGCCAGTATCTTTCAATTGCACAGATTCAGCCAAGCTCCACGGTACTGAACGGCGCATCACAGTCAACTTTATTACCAAGCTATATCGGCAATCCTGATTTGAAATGGGAAAAATCGGTACAGTTTGATGCAGGGCTTGAGTTAGGGCTTTTCTCAAACCGTATTAATCTTGATCTTGACTTCTACACACGTGATACAAAAGACCTGTTGCTCCAACAACCCATTCCATGGTCTGCCGGTTTTGTTAACGCATACGTGTACAGGAATGTTGGATCAGTAAGAAATACAGGCCTTGAAGTAAATCTTACCACACAAAACATTCAAAACAAAAACTTTACATGGACGACTAATTTCATTTTTGCTACCAACAGAAATAAGGTGCTTAAATTAAATGATGGCAATGCAGATATTTTCCCCGGGCCTAACTTCCTCGGCCAAAACTTTGTTATCCGTGTGGGCGAACCAATTGGTTCTTTTTATGGTATGACAAGGCTTGGAACATATAGTGATAAAGAAGCTGATGAAGCTGCTGCGCATGGCTTAAAAGTGGGTGACAGGAAATATATTTATAATGAGGATGGCAGCAACTATTACAGCATTATAGGTCAGGCTTATCCTAAATGGACTGGCACATTCAGCAGTAGCATGAGTTATAAAAACTGGGATTTTACATTTGACATCCGCTTTGTACAGGGTGTAAATACTGCAGCCAACTTCAAGCATTCGAGTGAAGACAGGCAAACCATTGCCAACAGCCTTGCCACTGTATTAGATGCATGGACACCGGATAATCAAAACACCATGGTATCACAGGTGCGCAACTATAAATATGCACAGGATTCTCATTTCGATACATGGTGGGTTGAAGATGGTTCATTTATACGCGGTCAGAATTTTGTACTCGGTTATACAGTGCCAACATCTCAAACAGCCAGGGCAAAAATTCAGAAGCTTCGTTTTTATGCCAGCGTGCAGAACCTGTTCATCATTACAAAATATACCGGTTACGATCCTGAAGTGGATACATTCAATTCCGGGTATGGGGCAAATGGTTCTTTCTCTCAGAACTTAGACTTCTTCGCCTATCCACGTCCCCGCACATGGAACCTCGGCGTATCATTGGTGTTTTAATGATGCTTAAACAGTATAATAAAAATTATCAATCTTAATGATTAAATACTTTAAAATGAAATCAACAAAATATACGCTGGTGGCAATAGCGATATTGTTTACCTGCTCCTGTACCAAATTCCTGGAAGAGGATCCGACGAATTTTTTAACGCCGGAATCTAATCTCTCCAGTGTAAAAGTGGCCCGCGCATTTGCCGATGGCGCTTATCAAAACCTGCAGCCTGCCATGCTTGGCGGCCAGCCTTCTTCTTATGGCGGCAATACATGGAACCTGATGGAATTTATGACCGGCAAGTCGCTAAGCGATCTTGGTCAAACAGGTTTTGTAACATTTCAAAATTTGTCTTATACTTCTACTTCATTCTATTTTGATACATGGTGGCAATATTTATACAGAGGTATTGGCGCCTGCAATCTTGCCCTCCAAAAAATACCGGATATTAATGCAAGTGGTTTAAGTGATGCAGACAAAACCAATATGCTGGCCGAAGTACATACATTACGCGCCTTGTATTATTTCTATCTTGCCAGAATGTACGGGGCAGTACCAAGTATAACAGCATTAGCAACAGGCCCTGATAGTTTAAAGATACCAAGAACGCCGGCAAAGGACATCTATGACAATATCATTATTCCTGATCTTTTAACGGCAGAGCAATCAACACTTCCCTGGCAGAGCACTACAGGCCGCGTTTCAATGGGTGCAGTAAAATCAATTTTGGCGGATGTGTATTTAACATATGCAGGTGCTGCTATAAATGGCGGAGAACAGTATTATGCAGAATCTGCAAAACGCTCACTGGATGTAATTCAAAATGGTGGCTATTCTTTATTTCCTGAATACACGGATATGATAGACCCGGCTAATAAAAATACCGGCGAGTTTATCTTCCAGGTGCAGTATGCGGCAAGCGTGCCTTCAACAAATCCATTAACGCCGCTTACCATTCCCAATTATTCAGGCATATCACAATACTCCGATGAATACGGCTCTGTTT
>JAEWBD010000193.1 GCA_023391315.1 Bacteroidota bacterium
CTTTTGTATTCTGCACCGCTACTTTGTATTCCTGTGCATGCAGGCAGAGAGACGGAAGGCAAAACATTAACACTAAAACATAATATACCTGTTTCATTTTATAAATTTTAAAAAGTAATTTTTTTAAAGTGCTGTGCTATTGAAACTATTAGATAGAGTAATTAATCTGTAAGATGTTTAGAACGTCATGTCGAGGTAACGAGACATCTCTATACAATTATAAATTCAAAATAAAGCAATAAAGCATAGATTTCTCCTATCGTCGAAATGACGGTTCAACGTTTATCATAATAGTCTAACTAGCATAACACGTATTTTTAATTTTGACCCTTCGGGTTTTTTTGATTTTATGTTACCGCCAAATGAACTGCGATTAAGCACGGTTGCGTCGCATTACCTTCATCTGCACAGCGCTATGCAGCTCCGGTTTCCTGTTCATAACCATTTTATTAAAAACAAAAATTATAAAACTTTAAGCCCTTTTTCCGCTATCTCTTTTACAGGCGGCAATGTGTTTTTATCTTTCAGTATTTTCTGTATAGGCGCTTTGGCTTTTGTTTCTTTTTTTTCTGTAAGAATATTGATCAATGCAATCTGCATAAGCGGCTCAGTTTGTTTGCCAAGCGATGCTACCAATGCGTCGCTCACTTTATTGCTATTGGAAAATTTTGCAAGCGCATACAAGGCTGCAAGCCGCACATTTACATTATCATCTTCATTAAGGGTAGTAATAAGCGCCGTAACAATTTTATTATCGGGATCAGTTATTTCATCCGCATAGCTTACCGCTTTAATGCGCTCGCTGGCTGATTCTTCATTCAGCAATTTTACCGTTAATGTTTCCTTCATTTCCCTCACTTCATTCTTCAATTCTGCCACCTGCCCGTTTCCGGGTTTATTGTTAGTTACAGTTGTACCAATAAAGAAGCCTGATACGATAAGTATAATGCTGGCGGCGATCCTGTACAACAATACATAACGGTTTATGGGTTTAACCACAGCAGCCTTTTCTTCAGGCTTATTTACAATGCTTGCAGTAGCTTCTATGTTTAGCTCGCTCTGGAGCATGTTTTCAAATTTTTCCCGAAGCGCTCTGCCCGGTTTTTGCATTTTATCTTTTTGTATGCCGTCAAAAATTTTCCTGTACTCTTCCAGTGCCTGCCTGCATTGTATGCATTCGTTTAAATGCTTTTCCAATGGCGCCCTGTCATTTGGATGCAGTTGTGCATCTAAATAATCAATCAATAACGATTCAACATCATAACACTGCATAATCAAACTGCTTATTGTTTAAAATAAAGTAACCTTAATTCTTTTAATGCACGATGTATCTGCACTTTAACAGCGCTCAGCGACATGCTTTTCATCTTTGCTATCTCCGCATACTTCAGGCCTTCATAACGGCTTAGAACAATCAGCTCCCTGTCAACCGGCCCCAGGCCGGCCATGGCTTTTTTTAATTGCTCAAAATCATGCTCTTTAAACCCCTCTTCTTTTTCTAAAACATCTTCCGGATATTCATGCACATTTTTAATCACTTCACTTAGCCGCAGCTTTTCCCTGCAATAATCAGCATGGAGGTTTCTTGCCATCTGGTACATCCACGATTTAAAACTTCCGGCTGCGGCATTAAAGCTGTTGCGGTAACGTAATATGCGATAAAACAATGATTGCGTAAGATCTTCACTTATGGCAGCTTCAGCTGTTAACCGCAGGAAAAAATTATATACAGGCACATTATAACGATCGAACAACTGCTTTAGTTCGGCCAATTCACCGTCCCTTACCTTGTACATTATTTTCTCATCAGTCAGTCCAGCCACGCTGTATAATTTGTGTTTGCTTTATATAGGTTACTTCAGGAAGATAAAAAGGTTACAATTTTTTGTAATTATTTTTTTGAAGAGAGAGAAATTTATTATTGTTTGTAAGCCAGTTTCATATAATGCATCACTTCTTCATTAATATCTGAAGTATGCAGCATGCGGAAGTGATGATTGAACTGTTTATTATCGCCGGGCACCTGCGCAATCTTAATAAAACAAAGGTTATCGTAATAAGATTCTTTGAAAGGAAAAATAACATGCATAAAGTTTTTGCCTAACTGCGTTATCCATGCAATACGTTTATGCCCGTTTGATATGCCAATCATGGCTTTAGCCGCATGCAGCTCTATGAGGCCAATACTATTATATGCGTCTGTAAAATGATTGAACAGGTCAATAGTGTGCTGCGTTTTTCCCGATAGAAAGTCTGCAATTGTTTTATCTGCCATGGTAAAAATATTATTACAAAGATTGATATTTTTCTCAGCTTCTTATGGGCTGTAAACCCGGATTCCCAAATTTCCGTAATGCCCTGGATGATAAACGGCCTGACCCATCCGGAACATAAAAGTGTTAAGGCTTCTTATACTGCTTTGCCTATTCCTTATTACCGCTTAGCTTTGCGCCCCCATGCAACTAACCGTAGAAATAACCAATAAGCAAATACTTCGTATTGCACTCCCTATTGCCCTTTCTATATTGGTTCCTAATATAAATTTCATAACCAATAATATTTTTCTTGGCCATTTAAGCGAAGAAGCACTGGCGGTTGCAGGCATTACAGGTGTCTATTATCTTGTTTTTGGCGTAATGGGTTTTGGGCTAAGCAGCGGCCTGCAGGCTTTAATGAGCCGCCGTGCCGGTGAAAATAAAGCAGGCGAGATCGGGCTCCTATTTTTTCAGGCAGTGCGCATTGCGTTGGCATTTGCCATTGCCGGTATTTTAACTACCTGGTTTATTGCACCGGTTATCCTAAGGTATTCACTGCACAATGAACAGGATATACAGATGGCCATTGATTTTTTACGCATCCGTATTTGGGGGTTGCCGTTTTTATATATTTACCAGTTACGTAACGCTTTACTCATTAGCATTAATAAAAGCAAATACCTGATAATAGGAACACTGGCAGAAACATTAGCCAATATCTTCTTTGACTATGCTTTTATTTTCGGGCATTTCGGATTCCCGGAAATGGGTTTTAACGGTGCTGCCTATGCATCCATCATTGCTGAATTTACTGGTCTTGTAACTATTTTCAGCGTGATTCATTTTAAAGGTATTGGTGAAAGCATTAATCTTTTTAAGAATAAAAAGCTCAATCTTAACTCCATAAAATTAATTCTTCACCAATCTTCCCCGCTCATATTACAGTTTGCTATTAGTTTGGCAAGTTGGGAATTTTTTTACATCCTTATTGAACATCATGGTACACAGCCGCTTGCTATTTCAAATATTATGCGCAACATGTTTGGCATATTCGGATGTTTTGCCTGGGCGTTTGCTTCAGCCAGCAATAGCATGGTGAGCAATATTATCGGGCAAAAATTGGATCATCGTGTAAAAGAGCTCATTTATAAAATAACCAAACTCGGTTTAATATTTTCTATTTGTATAGCAATTCTTATAAACCTGTTTACCAAATTATTTTTAAGCGCTTATGGCCAGAGCGATCGTTTTATAGAAGCTGCTATTCCAGTAGCCCGCGTAATTTCTTTTGCACTTGTACTACAATCTGTTTCAACAATATGGCTTAATGCAGTACTTGGTACAGGTAACAGCAGAAGAAACCTGGTAACAGAAACAATTGCTATTATCTTGTATTGCATATATGTTTATACAGTACTTGAATATTTGAATCTCTCTATTACTATTGGCTGGATGAGTGAATGGATATACTGGATAGCCTTATTCGTTCCTTCTTACTGGTACATACAAAGCAATAAATGGATGGGCAAAAAAATATAATACTTCTGCTTTTATGGGTTGTCGTGCAGGTTTTCAATAGGTTTTTTCCAAAGCTTTATATAGAAAATAACGAGTGCAATAAAACTTAAAATGAGCCACACGTAAAATATGATATTACCAACACCGATACCATTACTGAAAAGCGCATATTCATATTTAATACCAATCGTCATATTGATTGCTATCCATAAAATAAACACGGCCATACTTGCGGCTAAACGTTTAAAAAATTCTTTTATTCCGGGTTCCATTTTTTAAGCTACATACAAAATAAGAAAACAAAATTATAACCATGTATTGAAGTACATTTGCCCTCCTTAAAAATAGTGTATGCTGAACAGAAAGGAGCAACCTGGAATAGTGGATGCAACAGATTTTAATCTTCATTTAAAGCCGCTTGAATATTTTACACTTGATAATGGCATAAGTGTTTATGCCCTGCGTGCCCCGGAACAGGAGGTGGCTTATGCAGAATGGGTTTTTTATGCGGGTAATGCTCATGAGCAAAATAATATGACAGCGGCCTGCGTGAACTATATGCTTAAAAACGGTACAAAGAATAAAACTGCCTTTGAAATAAATGAACATTTTGAATTTTATGGCGCGTATTTAAACCGCAGTTGTTATAATGAAACAGCATCTGTAAAGCTGCATAGTTTAAGCAAGCATTTACCAGAGCTTTTACCTGTAGTGAATGAGCTTTTTACAGAAAGCATTTTCCCCGAACAGGAACTTGCCATATACAAGCAAAATCAAAAACAAAGCCTTGAAGTAAACCTGAAGAAATGCGATTTTGTGGCCAACAGGTTAATAGATGAATATCTGTTTGGGTTTTCCCATCCTTACGGTAAATATGCATTAATAAGAGACTATGACAAGCTTGAGCGTGATGATCTTATCCAGTTTTATGATAAGCATTATATAAATGGCAAATGCATCCTGTTTATTGCCGGCAACCTTCCGGATAATATTGAAGCATTATTGAATAAAAACTTTGGCGCTTTGCTTTGCAATAATGAGCCTTCAGTTATTAACTATAACAGTAATCCTGAAAAAGATAAAGACCATTTTATTATTAATGATGAGAACGGTTTACAGGGTGCTATACGCATAGCAAGAAATTTTTTCAATCGCCACCATCCTGATTTTATAAAGGTGCAGGTATTAAATAATATTTTCGGCGGATATTTTGGCTCAAGGCTTATGAGCAATATTCGGGAAGATAAAGGATACACTTATGGTATCCACAGCTACCTGCAAAATCATATTCATGAAAGCGCCTGGATGATTTCAACCGAAGCAGGCCGCGATGTTTGTGAGGCTACTATGGAAGAAGTTTTTAAAGAAATGAAGCGCCTCAGAGATGAGCCGGTTGGCGAAGAAGAATTGCATCTTGTGCGCAATTATATGATTGGAAGCATTCTCGGAGATTTGGACGGGCCTTTTCAAATAATATCGAGATGGAAGACATACATTATAAATAATCTTACCGAAGATTATTTTAATAAAAGCATTCATACTATAAAAAATATTACCGCTGAAGAACTGCAGTATCTTGCCATAAAATACCTGCAGCCCGAATCGTTTTATAGGCTCACCGTTATCTAAGCAGGACTGAGAAGTTATTTAAGTTAATCAGCTACCGGTCTGGCGCTTTTGCGATAAAGTTTATATTAAACAGTGGAGAAGAAAATAATATAAGTTTTTTATGAAGATTATATAGTCCACTGATCATGAACCACGCCGATCAGAAATAATTTATTATCCTGTTTTTCGAATACAAGCTTAAGGCTTCTCCAATCCATGCCATCATATTTTTCTTCAAAACCAGGAAAATAAAATTCCACATAGGTGCAGTTCCCATAAACCGAATCGATATTATTGAGCGAATTACCAGAGGATATAGTTTTATTTAAACTTATGTTTGGCGCATTTAAAAAATCGACATCATACACAAATTTTTTAAAATATTCCTGCGCAGTTAAAAGAATAGGTTTTCCATTTTCATCATCCAGGATTCCCCAATCAATTCTTTCCAGTTTGTTTTTGGTTAAATAATTTACAAGTTGTTCAGCAGTAAGTTTTTTATCATGAAGCGTATCAATATATCCATAAGGAGAAAATCTTACTTCGCCATCAATAAAAGAATCAAGTTGCTGGTAATTATCATGTTTAAGTATGGAAAGTATTTGCTTTGACAGAGTGGGCAAAACGGAGTCATGAATTACAGGGACAGCTTTGATTTCAGACGAAGAATCTTCATTGGTACCAGATTCAGTGTTTTGGACATTGCACAGGACATAACAATGAAATACATCACGGATACTAAAATGAGCTTAAGCAATTTCATATGGCGAAGAATATTATAAATGTGTAAAACAAAAAAGCCCCACATTACTGTGAGGCTTTTTAATAAATACGGCAGCTACCTACTCTCCCGCATTTTTGTGCAGTACCATCGGCCATGAGGGGCTTAACTTCTCTGTTCGGTATGGGAAGAGGTGAACACCCTCGGCAAAACCACCATAAAGAGTTGCTGCTGGCTAATAGCTAACAGCTAATAATGTCATATTGGAAAAGCTTTCATCACTGGAGAACTAAATATTCTTTGGAAAAACCAAAAAAATAAAATTAAAGCTTAGGGGCAATTAGTACTACTCGGCTTTGTTATTGCTAACTTTAGACCTGTAGCCTATCAACGTTATCGTCTATAACGACCCTTAAAAGTAAACTCATCTTGAGGAAGGTTTCACGCTTAGATGCTTTCAGCGTTTATCCTGCCTGTACATAGCTACTCTGCATTGCAGTTGGCACCACAACAGATACACCAGCGGTACATGCGACCCGGTCCTCTCGTACTAAGGTCACGTCCTCTCAATTTACTAGCGCCCACCACAGATAGGGACCGAACTGTCTTGCGA
>JAEWBD010000395.1 GCA_023391315.1 Bacteroidota bacterium
TATACCCTTCAAATGTTACATCTTTCATTTTCACCAATACTGAAAATAAACCAATGGTGCCAAGGCAATAGGCAACGGAATACATTAATAATCCTTTGCTCGCATATTCATTCATACTAAACAGGGCAAACAACATAAAACCCGCCTGCGAAATACTTGAATAGGCAAGCATGCGCTTAACACTCTGCTGAAATATAGCTGTGATATTGCCGAATAATAAAGTAAGTATGATAATAATAGAAAATATCAGTTTCCAGTCTATTGCTGTTGATGTTACGCTCATGCGCACATAACACAGTTTGAAAAATGCTATAAAGCCTGCTACTTTTACAATGGTTGCCATGAATGATGTAACCACAGAAGGCGCCCCGTCATACACATCAGGCGTCCAGAAATGAAATGGAGCAGCGGATACTTTAAAGCACATAGACACGAGAAGAAATAAAAGCCCTACTATTTCAAGAAAAGAAACGCCATGGTAAAGGTTAGATTGCAGGCGGCTTGATTCAAGCAAAAATGTTCCCGTGCCGCCATACATTAATGCAATACCCATGAGCATTAAGCCGGTTGAAAAGGAACCCATTAAAAAATATTTACGCGCCGCCTCATTGCTTTTGAGATTACGCTTATCGCTTCCTGTAAGAATATATAAGGGTATGGTGAGAATTTCTATGCCAAGGAATAACATCAGCAGGTTATTGTAAGCGGATAGCAGGCAAACGCCGCAAAGCACAAAAAAGATAAGTGTAAAAAATTCGGCAGTATATCTGCCAAGGCGCTCAATATCCTTCCCCGTAAGCAATACATAAATTAATGTTGAACCAATGGCAATGGAATTAAACACAAATCCAAAACGGGTGTAGGCAAGCATTTTGCCCGAATCAATATGAAAAAAATCAACGCCGTAGGTATCAAAAATATTTGCTGCAAGCAGTACAAGCAAACCAATGGCTGCAATATGCCTGTAACTTGATTGGTTCTTTACAAGAAAACTGCAAAACATCATTATTATTCCCCAGCCTGCTGAAAATATAATTGCATTCATAATTGCTGCCTGTTAAGAAATTTTGGTGATAAAAAGTTGTACGGTTTCACGCGTTAAGTCAATCATTGGCTGCGGGTAAAACCCAAAAACTATTACCAAAATCACTAATATTACCAATGCTGCATTCACATTAAAGCTGCTGTCGTGTGCATGCTCTGTTAATGCAACGGTATTACCATAAAAAACTTTCCGGATCATATTAAGCGTATATACTGCGGCCAGTATAATACATATAATTGCGGCGCCTGCCATAACAGGGCTGTAGTTAAACAAACCGCTGAACATGAGGAACTCCCCTACAAATGCATTGGTTAACGGCAATGCAACATTTGCCAGGCACATTATCACAAACAATATGGCGAGTGTTGGCGCCTTTTGGGCAAGGCCGCCGAGTTCACTAAACTTCCTTGTGCCCAATTGTTTTTCTATTACATCTACCACTATCCACAATCCTATAATGTTTATCCCGTGATTGAACATCTGAATGAAAACACCTTCTATGCCTGCCTGTTGTTTTGCAAATAAAGCCGCACACATTAAACCAATGTGAGCGATGGAGGAATAAGCGATCAGCCGCTTCATATCATCCTGCTTAATGGCAATCAGCGAAGCATAGAGCATGCCTATAACGGCAAGCGTAATAATAATTGAACTGTTGGATGATGCAGCCTGTGGAAACATGGGCAGCAGCCAGCGGATTACACCAAACAAACCCATTTTTACCATTACGCCGCTCAGTATCATCGTAAATGCTGTAGGCGACTGTTCATACGTATCTGGCTGCCATGTATGGAATGGAAATACAGGCATTTTAATAGCCAGTGCAATAAAAAATAACCAAAACATCCATTGCGCTTGTGCAGCAGTAAGGTGTGCATTATAAAATGATTTAATGGCAAAAGAATGATCAGGTGTGTGGAAGTAAACAAAAATAATTGCCACCAGCATTAACAGCGAACCCACAAATGTGTAAACAAAGAATTTGAAAGTAACCTGTATGCGTTTTTCGCCGCCCCAGATGGAGCAAATAAAATAAGCCGGTATTAAAGCCAGTTCCCAGAAGAAGTAAAAAAGCAAGGCGTCCATGGAAAGAAATACACCAAGCATTCCAGCCTGGCATAAAAGCATAAGACCAAAGAATTTGCCGGCATCAGGATAATGATCTTTATATACTGCTATTAAAATAACCGGCATGGAAACGGCTGTAAGCAGGGATAATATTTTGCTCAATCCATCAAGCTCTAAAGTAATTCGGCTTCCGAGGTCGGGCATCCATGATATATCATAATGCAAAAGATCAGCCTGGTTTGTATAAATGCCGCCTAATGCAACGGCTAACACAATCAATGAAACAATTAAAGAAAATGCTTTAGCCGAACTTTCATTCTTAATAAATAAATTTATTAAGCCGCCAATAACCGGTATAAGTATGAGTAATAAAGCGATCATGTTTTATTTAAAATATTTTTTGAAAAAAGCCGGTTATCGTTGCCTGATACCAAAACGCCAGCCACAATATCAAAATAGAAAAGATCATTAAAAGTATATAAGTGCCCACTTTACCATTCTGCACCAGCCTTAATCTTCTCGATGAATATTGTACAAAACTGCCCACGCCGTTTACAAAGCCGTCAATACCTGACTTCTCAATTACATTTTTAAAGAAACCGCCAAGTGCAAGCAAAGGGTTTACAATAACAGCATCATACAACTCATCAATATACCATTTGTTGGCAAGCACTTTACCCAGGCCTTCAGGTTCATTCAGTTCCGGCTTCTTTGCATATTTGGTTAGGGCAATGATGGCTGCCAATAATGCAACGCCAACAGATATACCCATCAACATTAATTCCGTACCATGCGCTATTTCATGTTCATGCTCTGTTGTTAATACCGGTGACAAATAATGGTGCAGTTGCTGGCTACCGCCAAAGATAGCAGGCACATTAAAAAAGCCGCCGCCAAAAGCAAGCACAGCAAGAATAATGAGTGGAATGCTTATGGCTGCAGGGCTTTCATGTAAATGATGTTTCTGCTCTTCTGTGCCGCGAAATTCACCAAGAAAGGTAGTAGCATATAAACGGAACATATAAAAAGCCGTCATTCCTGCACCGATTACACCAAGCACCCAATAAACCGGGTTCTTTGCATAAGCTGCCGCCAATATTTCATCTTTTGAAAAGAAACCGCTGAATGGCGGGATACCGGCAATGGCAATACAGGCAATTAAAAAAGTCCAGTGTGTTACGGGCATATATTTCTTTAACCCGCCCATATTGCGCATATCCTGCTCATGATGTAAAGCATGGATAATAGAACCGGCGCCGAGAAACAGCAAGGCTTTGAAGAAAGCATGCGTCATTACATGAAATACGGAGCCGGTATAAGCGCCAACGCCAAGACCTAAAAACATATAACCCAACTGGCTTACCGTTGAATAAGCCAATACCTTTTTAATATCATTTTGTTTGATGGCAATTGTTGCTGCAAACAAAGCTGTAGCAATACCAATAATGGCCACCAGGTTTTCAGCAATGGGGCTTAAAGAATATAGTGCATTACTGCGGGCAACCATATAAATACCCGCGGTTACCATCGTGGCGGCATGTATCAATGCGGAAACAGGTGTTGGGCCCGCCATGGCATCAGGCAGCCATGTATATAAAGGAATTTGTGCGCTTTTGCCCATTGCGCCAATAAATAATAAAACCGTTATGCCGGTAATATCTGTTGGAGTAAGGTTTGAAACGTTTGCAAAAACATCTGTATAGTTTGCTGTGCCCAGCTTTGATAACAGCCAGAAAATGCCTAATAAAAAACCGGCATCGCCAATGCGGTTCATGATAAATGCTTTATTGGCCGCTTTATTATAATCGGTATTCTTAAACCAATATCCAATCAACAAATAAGAACAAAGGCCAACGCCTTCCCAACCGATGAACATAATAACATAATTCGCACCCAACACTAACAAAAGCATGGAGAACACGAAAAGGTTGAGATAAGAAAAATATCTTGCAAAATGATCGTTGGTTTCATCATGCATGTATGAGGTGGAGTACACATGAATGAGGAAGCCTATACCGGTAATAATTAAAAGAAAAAGTGATGATAGCTGATCAACCTGGAAGGCAAAATCAATTTTAAAATTGGCAACATGTATAAAAGGATAGAGTGGCTGCACGGCAAGCGCCCCGCCTGCCCTTACATCTAAAAATAAAATTACACTTACTATAAATGAAGCAAGCACGGCCCCACACCCAATAATACCTACAAGGCTTTTGGATAACGAGTTTCTGAAAACGCCGTTAAGCAAAAAACCAATTAAAGGAAAAAGCGGAACTAAGTAAGCCATAAGCTATAAAATAGTTTAAATCCAAAAACCTAATCAAACCTGCCCAACTCTCCTGGGACTGGGGTTTTTAATTTTTAAGCCTGTTTAAAAAATTCACATCGGTTGAATGTACATTCCTGTACATCATTACTATAATTGCCAAACCCACACTTACTTCTGCCGCGGCCACTACCATTATAAAGAAAACAAATAACTGGGCATCTGTGCCGGTAGTAATAGCAGCCGTTCCTTTGTTATTAGCGCTGCTGATAGCATAATGCATTTTTGAAAATGCAACCAGCAACAGGTTCACTGAATTAAGCATTAGTTCAATGCACATAAAAATAATAATGGCATTGCGGCGTATTAATACGCCGGTAACACCAATGCAAAAAAGCGCTGCAGCTAAGATTATATAATACTGAATTGGCATGCCCTAAATCCCTAAGGGGACTTTTAAGCCTAAGCTCCTGATAGAACCTAAGCAGTTAATAAATTAATTTCAATTTTGCTCTTGCCTTAACTCCCTTTAGCGTTGGGGCTTGAGCTTCTTACTCCTTCTTCCCAATCACCACAGCGCCCACCATTGCACTTAAAAACAAAATACTGCTTAACTCAAAAGGAATTACATAATCCTTAAACAAAACCTTACCCAGGTTTTCAATCAAACCAATATCCCCGGTGTTCATTAAAGCCTGGCTGTCTTTTATTTCCTGGGCCGAACGAACGGCAGAAACAAACACCGTTAATAATAAACAACCCGCTACAACACCGGCCAGTTTAACCAGTGAATTTTTCTGAGGCTCGGTACTGTTGTTTAAATTCATCAGCATTATTACAAATAAAAACAGCACCATTATGGCCCCTGCATAAACAATTAAGTTTACAATGGCAAGAAACTGTGCATTTAATAGAATGTAATGCCCGCTGATGGAAAAGAAAACTACAATAAGCCAAAGCACGCTGTGAACCGGGTTTTTGCTTACCAGTACCATTAATGCGCTGAACAGTGCAAGCGCACTTAAAAACCAGAATAATATTTCTGTAGCAGTCATTAGTTATTTATTCTTTTTGCTGATTTCCCTTAAACCTTTTGCCTGTGCATATTCTTCAGGTTGTGTTACAGGATCAGGAATCAGTAAATCTTTTTTATTATAGATAAAGTTTTTACGGTTATAAGCAGGTGGTGCATGCGTTTCAGATAAATAAATCGCATCCTTCGGGCAGGCTTCTTCGCAAAAACCGCAGAAAATACAACGCAGCATATTGATCTCATATTTGGCCGCATACTTTTCTTCACGGTATAAGTTTTCTTCGCCGGGCATGCGTTCTGCTGCTTCCATCGTAATGGCTTCCGCTGGACAGGCTAATGCACACAAACCACAGGCTGTGCATCTTTCCCTTCCCTCTTCATCACGGTTTAAAATTTGAACACCACGAAATACCGGGCTGTAAGGGCGTGTTTGCTCAGGATATTGAACCGTTGCTTTTTTCTTGAAAAAATGTTTTATCGTAATGATCATTCCCAGGAAAATATTCCATAAGTAAATGCTTTCCAGGAAAGTCATCGGCTTACGGTTTACCGGTTTCGCTCTATCAGTTAATGTTGTCATTTCTAAAAGTTCAAAAGTAAAAATTCAAAACTCAAAACACAACGTTTGTCAATAAAACCTTTTGAGTTTTTGAATTTAGTTTTCTTTATCTGTTTCTTTAACTAATCTTTTCTTGAGACGTTGTACAAGAAAATAAAGAATAGTATAAATAATCGCGGCCCCGATTCCAATGAATATCAGAATTTCAGAAAGGTTTTTGTCATCTCTGAAATAAAATATTCCTCCAAAAAACGCAATAAAATAAAACACTCTTACAGCCTGCAGCAAAACCTGCGTTCTTTTTGGCAACGATTTATCTAAAAAAATATTCATTTTTCTCACTTATTCATCCATAAAATAACAGCCCCTGTAATAACCATATTTGCCAGTGCCAGCGGAATTAATTTTTTCCAGCCGAGGTCCATCAACTGGTCATAACGAAACCTTGGCACCGTCCACCTGATCCACATAAACAGGAATATAAAAAACCCAATCTTCAGCATAAAACAAACCAGGCCTGCAAGTGCCAGCCAGTTACCCCAGTCAGCATGCGCCGCTTCATCCAAAAATGGTATATCATAACCGCCAAAAAATAAAGTAACCACAATAGCGCTGCTGATAAACATATTTACATATTCGGCAAAGAGATAAAATCCAAGCTTCATGGATGAATATTCCTGGTGATAACCCATGTTTAATTCGCTTTCTGCTTCAGGCAAGTCGAAAGGCGTTCTGTTACATTCAGCCAATGCGCAGGTAAAGAATATAATAAAAGCCAGGGGCTGATAGAGAATATTCCAGTGCGATGCCATTTGCTGTTCAACAATTTCTTTCAGGCTTAGTGTTTGGGTTATCATTAATACGGCAATTAATGACAGGCCCATTGCCAGTTCATAGCTTATAACCTGGCTGGCGCCGCGTAAAGCAGCCAGCAAAGAAAATTTATTGTTAGATGACCAGCCGCCGATCATTATGCCATAAACACCTAAACTAACCACGGCAAAAACATACAGGATACCAATATTTACATCTGCTATTTGCAAGGAAACAGTTCTGCCAAACAAATTTATATCGCCACTCCAGGGTATTACAGCAGAGGTGATCATGGCTGTAAGCATGGCCAGTGAAGGCCCGAGTATAAAGAGGATTTTGTTAGAATGATTAGGAATTATTTCTTCCTTGAAAAATAGTTTGCCTCCGTCTGCCAAAGGCTGCAGCAGGCCAAACGGGCCGGCGCGGTTAGGCCCGATCCTGTCCTGCATAAAAGCCGCAATTTTTCTTTCAGCATATGTTTCGTACATGGCTATAACCAAAGACGCCATTACAACAATTACAATGAGGATAAGCTTTTCTAATAAAAGAAGCCAGTCTACAGTAAGAAGGTGAATCATTATAATTTATTATTGTTCTAATTCTTTTCGCTTTTCGTCAGCGATTTTAAAATCTTCGCTGTGTGCAGGCCCATCAATTAAGTCAAGCCGTATTTCAGACTCGTTAACGCCGCTTACGCTATGAATGTCCAGCATATACCTTGGCTTTGTGCCATCCATAACTTCCTGTAAAAATTCAGGTGGCTTTACCAAACCAACATATTTATTCTGGGCAATAACCGATTGACGGTTCACTTTTGTAGGGCCTTCAATCACCCAATCGCTTGTTTTCTTTTTTTCAAAACGGCATTCATCACATATCCATCCTGTTTTACCATCAGATGCAGTTGCAACTTCGCCCCACTGGTCTTTGCGCGCCGTAACGCGAAATACTTCATCGCCGCGCATCCATAGCCTTACTTCGCCACAGCATTTGGAACAATTACGGTGCGCATCCACAGGCTTGGTAAACCATACGCGGTTTTTAAAGCGGAATGTGCGATCCGTTAAAGCGCCAACCGGGCAAACATCGATTACATTGCCTATAAAATCATTATCCAAACTCTTCTCTATATAAGTGGCAATCTGTGCATGGTCGCCCCTGTCGAGAATACCGTGCTCTCTTTTATTCGTTAACTGATCTGCCACAAACACGCAACGGTAGCAAAGAATGCAGCGCGTCATGTGCAGTTGAATATGTGGGCCTAAAGTATGTTTATCAAAAACCCTTTTTTCAAAATCAAAGCGGGAGCCCTCTTTACCATGGTTGAAGCTCAGGTCCTGGAGGTCGCATTCACCCGCCTGGTCGCATAT
>JAEWBD010000086.1 GCA_023391315.1 Bacteroidota bacterium
TCTTTGCCAAGAATTTGCACTTTGCCTGCAATATTTAATAACGATTTCATTTTGCTGCTGATGTTTGCCTGCTGCATGTCTTTTAATACATCATCCACAATATTTTTATCATTTCCATATAATGCGCGTGACGCGGCGGCATGGCTCATCATGCAAAACATGGTATCATTTCTTTTAGAAACATAAGCGGCTATCAATTCCCTTTCCGCTTCAGTTAATGTTGAATTGCCTCTTAATAATACCTGTGCCAGTTCATATAATGGCTTGCCTGTTTCCGGGCGAAACATTACCAGGCTTCTGATCCCGGGAACTCCTTCTGGTACGTTTATATATGCCATAACTATTTGCCCCCATCTCCGCCATGGCGGAGAGTAAAACTTGCGGAGGTAACAAGTTTAATTTGATTATAAATTTTATTGCTTAGTCATTTCTCCCTTTAGGGCAGGGGCTCTGAATGTTGTTATCAATCCAATGATGAAAATGAATGAAAAAATAAAAATGGCATTGCCATAACCGCCAAGAAATGATACGAGTGCACCGATGAAGAAAACAACAGTTGCTGTAAATAACCTGCCTATGTTGAAACAGAATCCTGTTGCAGATGCCCTTACTTTCGTTGGAAATAGCGCAGGTATATAAACCGATAGTGCGCCCTGGCTTATTCCAAAGAAGAAAGCCATTATGCCCATTTCAACCAATGTTATAGTGGTTATGGAAGAATTCAGTTTAAATACAACAGCCGTCATTATAAAACCTGCAGCAAAACACAACATCATTGTTTTCCGCATACCGATCCTGTTTACTATCCAGCCAGAAACAATGCTTCCAATTAAACCAGATAATGCCAGTATCATCATCGTTATGCCACGCAGTTCATCTGCTTTGTTGTTATCTGGCGTGATGCTTTGCACCCATGTTGGCGCCCATGAAAAAATGGCCCATAATCCAATCAGCATGGCACCAAAAATGATGGAGCCGCTGACAAGATTTTTTCTGTAACCGCCTGAAAAAATTTGTTTGCCCGTATTATTCTCCTGTGAATGATTTGCCTGCTTCCAGCTTTCAGGTTCTGCCAGCATAAACATGGCTATAACGGCTGTGATTAACGGAATGATGCCTGCAAGAAATGCGTTGCGCCATTCGGGTATCAGGTTATTTAATGCGCCGGCCACAATAAAACCAACAGGCATGGCAGCAGATACTATTCCCAATGCAATGGCACGTTTTTTTTCAGGCCATATTTCGGCGATCAGAATATTGGTGGTTACGATTACACCGCCAACGCCAAAACCGGTTATAAAGCGATAAACGCCAACGATAAGCCATGAAGAGGAGAAAGCGGTGAGCGCCGTGAATAATGCATATAATGCTGTTGAAAATATTACCGCTTTTGACCGGCCTATTTTATCACAAACAAAACCCCAGGCAAAACCACCAAACATACTGCCGAATATGAAGATTGAATTTATATAAGCACTTATATAATTCATTCGTTCATCTGATACACTGCCTAATAAATCTTTTACTGCCACAGGCAGGTAAACTGACATCAGCATGGAGGAAATGCCACTGAACATAATGCTGATATAGCAAACAATAAATGCTATTGCCAGGCTTCGTTTCGTAGCGGCGGAAGGCTGGTATAGAGTTTCAGCAATTATAATACGCTCTTCAATATTTACTTCAACCTGCTTCATGACAAAACTGTTTTATTTTTTTTCAAATGATCGTAGCCTTGCGGCAAACGGTTATAGCCATGATTTTTTAAGCGCTCTGCTAATCCTCTATAGAATTCACTACCGGCTGGTGTTATGGTAGCAAGGCCGTCAACATACCTGTTGTACAAACAGAATAATGCTGCAATTAAAACCGTGTCATGAATTTCTATATCGGTAGCGCCTTCCGCTTTGGCTTTATCAATTGCTTCCCTTGTTACGGCTTTGCCGTTTTCACGAACCATCAATGCAATTGTTAACAGCGCTTTCATTTTATTGCTTACAGGCGCAGTATCAATATGCTCTTTTACTTTTTGCGATGTTTCGTTTTCACCCAATAAAATATCAGCAGCAGCCGTATGCGCGGCCGTACAGAATTTACATTGGTTGCCGTTTGAGACAACCGTTGCAATGAGTTCACGTTCGCCTTCGGTTAAAGTGCTTTCACCGCGAAGCAAAATTTGTGTAAGCTCACGTATAGGAGCTGCGGCAACTTTATCATATTCAAGCAGGCCCGTAATGCCGGGCAAATGCTCTTCCAATGGAATATATGGCATGGAATAATTATTTAAGCTGATGATGCACAACAAATGCATGCCGGTAAATAACAGAACATAAATTGTTTGGATAATTTCTGTTACCAGCTTATGAACGGATGGCATCACGGTTGCGTCGCATTACCGTGATCTGCACATCATTGCGCAGCCGCAGGTTCCTGTTCAAAGCCGTTTCATAAACTATGAACCCAAACAATTTAAAAGCTTAAATAAACAGGTCGGGAGGTTGTATGGTTCTAAGTATAAAACCTTTTTCCGTATGGAGATTATTAACTGACCGGGTTTTGTTCAGCGAAGTATTATAGGTATTGAATGTAACTTCAGTAACTGCAATATTATACTCCTGCGTAAGGCTGAATTGTTTTAAAGAAGGCTGATCAGCTTTTTTATCTAATGAATTATCGCTGTGTTGCTGAGCGTATAAATTCTTAGTGTTATTGAGGTCTGTTTTTTGTTTGTTGGCAATACAATACAGGTACAACGTATCATTGCGCACCATCCGTTTTACGTAGTTGTATTGAGTGCCGTTTAATTCAATTTGCCCGTCGCAACGCTGGTAGCTGCCGCTGCTTTGAATGTAAGGTGCATACAATGCAAATTTTAAAAGTACAAGATCGTTTTCATTATAACTGTTATTATCCAATAACGCCATCATGCGCTGGTCGGCAGCGCTTTCCATTACGGAAAAAAACAGCGTGTATCCGAAGGCATAAAAGAAATGAATAGCAATCAGTAATATGGTAATAATCTTCTTCAAGCAAACTTAGTCGCTGGAAAAATAGAAATAATATTTGGTATTAAGCAATATTTATAGTTGCATCTTTTACTTTTCTCAATATAGGATGAATACATGTTGTTGTTATAAAGCCTTTTTGAGGCTTTTTGGTAATGCCTGAAAATAAAGAATCCGCGCAAACGTTTGCGCAAAAATTAATAATAAATTGATTGAATGTTCATTTAAATTTAATTTTGAATAAGATTGATACTAAATAAGTTTGCTGCCGAATAATCTGAATAAAATTTAATTTATAGTACGGAAATTTCTAAGGGACAAAGATTGATATACCTGCCCGGGATCTTTTAAAAATATCATCGGCATATATATAAAATATTGCTTCATTACAGTAATGAAGCATTGTTCCTGGCATACGATCGAATGGCTTTATTATTCAACTTTTATAATAATTTAAAATGAAGCATTTAATTATTTTTTGTTTATCCCTGTTTGCAGCCAGCGTATTATTTGCCCAACCCAAAACAAAGAAGACAGTATATATAATTATTGACGGTATTCCGGCAGATGTGATTGAGAAAATTAACCCGGTACACATGAATGAAATAGCAAAGGCCGGTGGCTACGCTCATGCTATGGTTGGTGGTGAAAAAAACGGTTATTCTCAAACGCCTACCATTTCTGCAGTGGGCTATAACAGTATATTAACCGGAACATGGGTGAATAAACATAATGTCTGGGATAATGATATACAGGATCCCAACTATAATTATAAAAGCATTTTCAGGATATTAAAGGAAAATAGCCCCGAAAAAAAGATAGGTATATTTTCTTCATGGACTGATAACCGCACCAGGCTTGTTGGCGATGATTTGGCTGCAACCGGCAACATACATTTTGATTATAAGTTTGATGGTTTGGAGTTGGATACGGTTAATTATCCACATGATAAGGAAAGTGCTTACATGCATAATATAGATACTAAAGTTGCAGAAGTTGCCGCTTCATCTATTAAAACCAATGCGCCCGATCTTTCCTGGGTTTACCTGGAATATACAGATGATATGGGCCATAAATATGGCGACAGCCCGCAATTTTATAAGGCTATTAAATATGCAGATGATTATGTTGGACAGATATGGCAAGCCATTCAATACAGGGAAAAGAATTTTAATGAAGACTGGCTTATTATAATAACAACAGATCATGGCCGCACAGCTGAAACAGGCAAAGGGCATGGCGGGCAATCAGACAGGGAACGTGCAGGCTGGATATTTACCAATGCAAAAAACCTGAACGGATATTTTAAAAACAACCAGGCTTCAATCGTAGATATTTTTCCAACCATTGCCCGCTTTATGAACCTGCAAATTCCATTGGAAACAGCAAGGGAAGTTGATGGTGTGCCGCTTATCGGTGCATTATCATTAACCAATGCTGCTGCACAATATAAAGATGGTATAATAACAATTGGGTGGCAGGCAAAAGCAAAAGCAGGATCAGTAAAAATATGGGCGTCAGCAACCAACAACTATAAAGAAGGCGGCGAAGATAAATTTGAGCTGTTAAAAACCGTTCCACTGGCAGATAAAAAGGCAACATTGAATGTAAAAGACATGCCTTCTGCCTTTTATAAATTATTTCTGCAAGGCCCCGATAATAACCTTAACCACTGGGTAATCCTGAATAATAAAACTGCTGATAAAACGAATTAAAATGAAACTTATAAATATTGCAAGATATTTAATTGTCTGCGTTTGTTTTTTAAGTATGGCCGCCTGCAGCAATACGAAACATGCAGCAACATTAAATACAGCCGCTCCGCAACTTGCTACATATGGACCGGTTTGGGCAGCGTTATGGCAACAGAAAACTGCAGAGTATAAAGCTTTATGTTTTCAGGCTTATAATCTTGCAACATTACGCCTGGATGAATATGCATCAGCCAGCCATGATAAGCCATTTGCTGTTGTAACAGATATTGATGAAACCGTTTTGGATAACAGCCCTTATTCTGTGCACCAGGGGTTAAAGGGATTAGGCTATGCTGACAGTTCCTGGGTGGAATGGACTGCTAAAAAAGACTGTGATACCGTGCCCGGCGCTATTTCTTTTTTAAAATATGCCACTGCCAAAAACATACAGGTTTTTTATGTGAGCAACAGGCTTGAAGCTGAACTGGATGCTACTATTGCCAACCTTAAAAAATGGAATTTTCCAAATGCTGATGCTGAACACATACTGCTTAAGAGCGGAACTTCTGGTAAAGATGCGAGGCGTGCACTTGTTGCACAACGTTATTCCGTATTACTTTTTTTAGGCGATAACCTGGGCGATTTTTCCGGTACTTATGATCATCAATCATACGAAAAAAGAGATGCATTGGTGCGAACGAATGCATCAGGCTTTGGCAGCCACTTTATTGTATTGCCCAATGCTATGTATGGAGAATGGATGGGGGCTTTATTAAATTATCAATACAAACAATCACAAACAGAACAAAGCAAGACGCTGCTTCAGCAATTAAAAAATTACTAAGACAGGCTTATCAGAAATTTTACCAAACAAATCTGAATGCAACGCATTGCGGGCGGGCAACTTATTTATCAACTGAAAAATAATATCAGGAATTAATAATACAGGCTGTAATCTTTTTGATAACAACGGAGTATTAAGCATTGCCACGAAACCTAAAATATTTATCCCGGTTAAGCAAACAGGTATTTCATATAAAACAAAATTCAAAAACAAAAAAACAATTATGAGAAGAGCTATTCAACTGCAAAACAAGCTGCTTATAATGCTGCTTATTGCAGGTGCGCTTTGTTCTTTGCCAGGAACAAGTGTAAGTGCGCAGGATGCCGGATCAATCAATGGCATTGTGCAAAATGAAAATAAGGAAGCGCTGACAGGTGTATCCGTAACATTGAAAAGCGATTCGCTTCATTACACCAGATCGGTAGTTACAGACAGTTCAGGAAGATTTGATTTTCCGGGACTGTTAGATGGATTAAAATATGCTTTGTCTTTTTCAAGCGTTGGGTATGAACCTGCTCTTGTAAATGATTACACTGCGAGGACCGGAGCATCGCCAATAGTTATCAGTTTAAAATCAACATCAAAAAACCTGGATGATGTAGTGGTGGTTGGATATGGCACCGCAAAAAAAGTAACAGTAACAGGCGCTGTTGACCAGATTTCAGGAAAGCAGCTGGCGGCACGGCCAATAGCCAATGTGTTCCAGGGTTTGCAAGGCTTAAGCCCCGGTTTAAATATAACTTACGGCGGCGGCCAGCCGGGCGCAACACCTACTATCAATGTGCGCGGATTTACTTCAATTAATGGTGGCTCGCCATTGATAGTAATTGATGGTATCGCATCTGCAACAGATGATCTTTTGAGAATTAATCCGTCAGACATTGCATCCATTACCGTATTGAGAGATGCTGCTTCGGCAGCTATCTATGGCGCCAGGGCTGCTTATGGCGTATTAATCGTAACTACAAAAAAAGGGGCAAGCGGGGGCAGACAAAACATCAGCTACAATAATTATTTCGCTTTTTCAAAAAGAACCGTGTTGCCCGATGCGGTAACCGATCCTTATATTTATTCAAGGGTATTGGAAACCTCCACTGATAATACACCATGGGATTATGTAAATTTCTCCGATGAATATTATAAATGGGCTAAAGCACGTTCAGATGATCCTTCCATTGAAGATGTAAGGGTTGACCCCGATGACCCTACCAGGTGGGCTTACATGGGCAACACTAACTGGAATAATTATTTCTTTAACAAAGCAAGCTTTTCGCAGTATCATACAATTTCCCTGAATGGTTCTTCTGCAGACAATGCAAAGCTGCCGGTTAATTATTTGTTATCTGCCGATTATACCAATGAGAATGGCTTAATTAAAATTACCAAAGATGACTGGACGCGGTATGGCTTAAGGGGTAATTTAAACCTTACGCCTTTGCGCTGGCTGAAAGTGGATAATAATCTTTCTGTTTATCAGTTGAAAAGAGATGCGCCAACTTATAGTGTTACCGATGTATATTATTTACAGCCAACCAATGTTGTGAAAAACCCAGATGGTACGTGGGGTAATAATTCAGCCGGCAGGCTGGCTGCACAGTTAACCGATGGTGGCCGCAATCAGCAAACCCGTTTTGGGTTCCAGGATATTGCAAGGGCAACAGCATCTTTTCTGAATAATGAATTACAAATAACTGCCGATGCAAGTTTTAAACGGGAGCTATGGAAATACCACATTGAAAGCCTTCCTTATCTTATTGGTTATGGGCCGGATGATATAAGGCAGGAAAACAGCATTGGTTCCATTTCAGAAACGAATGGCACCGTTGGCCAGGATGTATTTGACGTATATGTGAACTATAACAAGAATTATGGCGAGCATGCTATTAAATTGCTGGCAGGTTATAACCAGGAAAGTTATGAGTGGTCTCCGGTTACAGCATCTAAAACAGGATTGATATCAGCATCAGTTCCTTACATCGGGTTAACAACGGGAGATGCGGTAATTAGTGCAACTGGCGGTGGTTCTGATTATTATGCTTATGCCATCCGCAGCTGGTTTGGCCGTATAAATTATACATATAAAGATAGATACATCATAGAAGGTAATGGCCGTTACGATGGTTCATCCCGCTTCCCGTCCAATAACCGCTGGGGTTTCTTTCCTTCCGTTTCAGCTGCGTGGGTAGCCAGCAAAGAATCTTTTTTTGAACCGCTTGCACCCGCTTTATCAACCTTTAAATTGCGTCTTTCTTATGGCGATCTGGGCAACCAGAGTGTAAGTTATTATGGTTATGTGCAATCATTGCCCACTTATCTTTCTACTTATTTAATAGATGGCAACCGCCAAACTGTTTTAGGTTCTGCGCCTTCTCTTGCAGTTGATCCTAATAATTATACCTGGGAAAAAGTAACCACAAGCAATATAGGTGCAGATGTAGGATTGTTTAATGATAAGCTGATGGCTTCTTTTGATTACTATATCCGTAACACAAAAGGCATGCTTGCGCCGAGCCAGGAATTGCCTGCTGTGTTAGGTACCTCTGCGCCAAGCCAGAACGCTGCCGACCTGCAAACCAAAGGCTGGGAGCTTTCGCTCAGTTATCACAACTCTTTTATTGCCGCCAGCAGCCCGTTATCTTTCAATGCGAAATTTATCTTGTCTGATTCGAGGAGCCATATCACAAAATATAACAACGCCCTGCAAACATTTTCTGCCGCTTACAGGCCCGGGCAAGAGATTGGTGAATTATGGGGTTTGACAAATGATGGCTTTTTTAAAGATGAAGAAGAAATTGCCAAACTTGATGAAACGGCGATCATTCCCTGGGGCGCTTTAAGTATAGTGGAAGGATGGCCTAAATACAAAGACCTTGATGGCGATGGTAAAATTGAATTGGGCACTTCTGCATTAGACCCGAAAGACCTTAAGATCATCGGTAATACCAGCCCGCGCTACCGTTTTGGTTTTAACCTGGATGCCAGTTGGAAAAATTTTGATTTCAGCATTTTTCTACAGGGTGTGGCAAAGCAGGATTATTATCCGCATCATTATCTTTTCTGGGGACCTTATCAGCAGCCTTATGCCAACATTTATCCCTGGAACCTTGATTTTTACAGGGCTTCAGCAGAAAGCGAAGCGCAAAGGGCAGGTGATTCAAAATCTTATATAGCAACAGGTTTGGCAGATGCCAATACCAATTCCTATTTCCCGGTGCTGCAATCGTGGCTGGCTGATAATAATTACGGAAGCGGTTTAGATGTTCCGCAAACCAAGTACCTGTTAAGTGCGGCGTATGTGCGTATTAAAAATATTACCATAGGCTACACATTGCCTGTATCGGTAACCAAAAGATTTGGTTTAAACAGGCTGCGGGTTTTCTTTAGCGGTGAAAATCTTTATGAAATGTCTCCCATTAAAAAGTATTTAGATCCGGAATCTATAACCGATGGTTATGGATGGGAATATCCTTATCAGCGTAAATACTCATTTGGTGTAAATGTGGATTTATAACCGCCGGGATTTATTCATTTATTAAAATTTCTGACATGAAAAAATTATCATATTATATACTTCTTATAACGGTGATTGCTGCGTCTTGTAAGAAAGACTTTTTAGACCGCTATCCGCAAACAACCATATCGCCGGAGCTCTTTTTTAAATCTGAGGAAGACCTTAAATTATACGTGGATGGGCTGCTAACCCTTCCGGGTACCGGTAACTTCCTGGCCGATCAAAGCAGCGATAACATGGCCACAACGGGTTCTATTGAAATTAAAAACATCATGACCGGTAGCCCAAGTTCTCAAACCATAACATCTGGCTGGAGCTGGACGCGGTTACGTAATATCAATTATTTTTTGGATAATTATAATAATGCGGATGTTGACCAGGAAGTTAAAGATCATTATTCAGGACTGGCGAGATATTACAGGGCGATGTTTTATATGGGCATGGTTAAAAGATACAATGATGTACCCTGGTATTCTTCCGCCATTGATCCTGCTGACTCTTCTTCTTTATATATGACACAAACACCAAGGGCGCAGGTAATAGACAGCGTGATGGCAGACCTTGCTTTTGCGGCAGCGCACGTAAGGGAATCTGTTCCAACCGGTACGCCGGATGTTTGGGCTGTAAAAGTATTTTATGCAAGAACAGCTTTGTATGAAGGCACTTACCGTAAATACCACACGGAATTAAAGCTGGAAAGCACGGCATCATCATTCCTTGAAACGGCAAAAAGTGTTGCCCAGGAAATTATAGAATCCGGAAATTTCGCACTGTATAATACCGGTAACCCTGCAGGCGATTATGCTACGCTGTTTACTTCGCAGGATTTATCCGGAAACAAAGAAGTTATATTAAATACGCCCTACGATGCAAGCAAGGAAGGCGCATCCGGCAGCAATAATAACAGCACCGTATTTGGTGATTATGAACAATCGCCTTCGCGGGATTTGGTGCAATCTTACCTTATGAGCGACGGGTCGAGATTTACTGATGTTCCCGGGTATAAAACATTTGGTTTTGTAAAAGAGTTTGAGAACCGCGACCCGCGCATGAAGCAAACACTTGCTTATCCCGGCTTTCAAAGAATAACGGATAACAAGCCTTACGTACAAAGATTGAATAAGAATTTTACAGGCTATCACCAGATAAAAGGTTACTATAATACATCAACCGATGGAACTATACTCGGCAGCTTCGATTTTCCTGCTTACCGGTATGCAGAAGTGCTGTTAATTTATGCAGAAGCGCTTGCAGAACTTGGTTCTATAACACAGGAAGATCTTGATAAAAGCATTAACCTGGTAAGACAACGTGCAGGCCTGCCTGGTATAAATCTTTCTGCTGCCAATGCGAACCCGGATCCTGTGCTGGAAGCAAAATATCCTGATGTTTCAGGCAATAACAAAGGTGTATTACTGGAAATAAGACGGGAGAGAAGAATAGAATTTGCCATGGAAGGATATCGCTATGATGACCTGATGCGCTGGCATGCAGGCAATCTTCTGACCAATATACCCGAGGGTATGTACTTTCCGGGATTGGGTAAATATGATCTTACAGGAGATGGTTATGATGACATCATCCTCATCGATAAAAACAGTGACATACCTTCTGAAGATCAAAAAGAAAAAAACGGTCTTGGTGAAGTGCTGATTTATTATAAGGCAGGCAATTACGGGGAGAATGTAACGGTGTATTTGCGTAATGGCAATAATGGCGGCACAATGGTTACAGAAACGGCGCCGAGAAAGTTTATTGACCCGCAATATTATTACAGGCCGGTTCCATATACACAAATAGCCTTAAATCCAAACCTGGTGCAGCCATTTGGATGGCAATAATTTTATAACATATTTAAGCGATAAGGAATTTGCCTTATCGCTTTTACATATTTAAAGATGAGAAGACGATCGCTTATAAAAAAAATAACCGCATTAGGAAGCATGGCTGCATTAACAGGTAATGCAGCCATGGCAATGCCGGTTAAAGAAAATCATCAAAACAAAAAACCAGCACTGCGTATTGCTCATATAACCGATGTACATATCCGGGAAGGCGATAATGCCCCGCAAAGATTCAAAGCCTGTCTTGAAAAAATAAAAAAACAGGACGTTGATTTTTTTCTGAATGGCGGCGATTCTATACATGATGCCTCCTATGATAACGTAAAAAGAGAAGCCGTTTTAAATCAATGGCAGATATGGGATGATTGTTTAAAAACGATTGCTTCTTATGAAATATATGCCTGTATTGGTAACCACGACCCCTGGTGGGCTGCGCCATCAACCACAGATGATATGTATGGTAAAGATTACGTGGTAAAGCGGCTTAAAATTCCCAAACGTTATTATAGTTTCTCAAAGAAAAACTGGCATTTTATAATACTGGATGGCAACAATAAAAATATTGCTTTAGACGATGAACAATTTAACTGGCTGGTGAAAGAACTGGATAGTTTACCGGCAAACACACCTGTACTTTTAATGTCGCATTACCCGGTTTTTGGTGCAACTCCTGTTCTCGTAGGCGGCAATCATTCAGACAATAAAAAAGTAAAAGTGTTTCTGAGCGGGCATAATCATTTATATGATGAAACCTTGTATAATAAAGTATTGTATTGTTGTAATGGCGCTATGAGCGGCTATTGGTGGGGAAAGGGCGATAAAGAATCTGTGGGAGAAGGATATTATCTTGAAACACCGCCAGGCTATGCTATACTAAACTTATATGAGGATGGAAGTGTGAGGAATGAATATACAGCCCATCATTTATAAAAAGGCTAAAGATATCTTTACACATTTTCAAAACAAATTGCAGATATAAACGAATCTTGCACAAATGGAAATGCATTAATTTTTCAACTCAAAAAATATTTAAAAAATAAACAGGCCTTTAATGCCTGCTATTGTTAATCTTAAAAGATAAGCCAATGGGAAGAAAAAGTTTAAAAGAACCCCGGCAAAAAGAAATTATAGAAGCCTTTTATAATCTTGCCAAAACTGAAGGATTGGAAAATGTATCTATTGCAAAAACTGCTGAAGCCATCAATATTAACCCGAGCCTGGTAATTCATTATTTCAAGACCAAAGAACATTTGGTGTATGGATTGGTGGAATATATCCTGGCTAAATATTTATTGATTTTTAAAATTCCTGTGCGTTATCAGAAAGATCCTGCAAAGAAATTAAAAATTGTATTGGATAACCTCTTCTCGAATAAATGGAATGTTTTATTTGATGACAGTGTATCATACAGTTGTTATGCGTTAACATTTCGGAATGATTTAATCAGGAAAAAATATAAATCGTTGCTGGATACTTTACGAAGCAACCTGGAACAGATTATTATAGAATGCAACAATACAAGCACTTTAAAAATAGAAGATACTGCAAAAACAGCTGACTGGATTTTTACATTGGTGGATGGAGCTTATTATTATTTATCGCTCACAGATGATAAAACCGAATATCAACATAAGCTTAACCTGTACAAATCGCAGGCTATTAAATTTTTAGGGCTTTGAATTTCTTTTCCAGTAAATAACTGCAATGGCAAAACCAGCAATAAGCGCCCAGAGAGAATTTACCACGAGATTGGGATAATCGTTAAGGCTAATAGCATCAGTAATTAAACCCGCCGCTCCAATAACATTAAGCACGTGATAAAAAGGCTTGTCTGATTTTAGTTTTCCAATGCTCAATAAAAGATAGGCAACAAGATATGCCACAGCGCCAACCCAGCCCATTATGCTTGAGAAAAGAAAAGTATGCATGCTAAACGATAAATTTTGACAATTATAAGATTGCTGCTAAATTATAACCGGCGGCTGATTCAGGTAAGTTTTAAATGCTCCTTAAAGAAAAAGTAAAATGGCAGGAAACTTTATGTGTAACTATATCGGGTCTTAACTTTTATATTACTTTACCACTGCCTTTATTCCTTTCTCTGTCAATTCTATTTTACGTTGTTTGTATAAAGCGCCAAGCGCCATTTTAAAAGTTTTTTTGCTCATGCCGAAGAAGTCATAAATAACTTCGGGGCTGCTTTTATCGTGATAAGGTAAAAAGCCTTTATGCGTTTTTAATAAACTGAGTATTTTTTCTTCTTCCTGGCTCACCCGTTCATAACCCGGTTTGTCGAGCACAAGGTCTATTTTATTATCGGCGCGTATGGTTTTAATATATCCTTTCAGCTTATCGCCCACCTCTAAATTTCTATATACTTCGTTGGCATGCAGCAGCCCGATATGTTTGCCGTTAATGATCATCACATAACCCAGGTCAGATTCACGCTGAACATATAAATTCACTTCTTCCGCTTCCTTTACGGTAAGCACATCATTGCTCAATTGCTTCTCCACTTTTTCAGTAGCGGTAATGCGGCCGGTTTGTTCATCAATATAAATTTTTACCAGGTATTCACCTCCTTTATGCATGTGCGTAAGCTGCTGGGATTTGGCAACGAAAATATCTTTCATCAAACCCCAGTCAAGAAAAGCACCGTGCGCCGTGGTGTCCACACATTTCAGTTGCACAACATCACCAACAACACCTGCAGGTTTTTGTGTAGTAGCAATTAAACGGTTGTCCGAATCATGATACACAAATACTTTTATTTCATCGCCAATACGCAAGCCTTTGGGTGCAAACCTTTTGGGCAGTAACAGGCCATCGCTGCCATCATCAAGATAAAACCCAAATTCTACTTTGCGGGAAACTTTAAGTGTATTATACATACCCACCTGTACCATAGAGCAATAATATTGCTGGTAAAGATAATGCCATCAGCCGCATTGCCTGGTGTACAAACAATAAGTATTTTTATCGCCATGAAATCGGCAAGCATACAGGAGCTGAAACAGCAATTACAGCAGGCATCTGTAAAAGAAATAACAGAGTTGTGCTTAAAGCTGGCAAGATTTAAAAAAGACAATAAAGAATTGCTTACTTACCTGCTTTTTGAGGCTGGTGATGCGGAAGCATATACCAATACTATAAAAACTTTCATGAATGAATCGTTTAAAGAAGTAAACACGGTAAATCTATATTTCGCAAAAAAAAACTTGCGCAAAATTTTACGGCAGGTAAATAAGTATATAAAATTCACGGGCAATAAGCAAACTGAAGCAGAGGTGCTTATACATTTTTGTTTCTTGCTGAAGGCATCCGGTATACCTATACAAAAAAGTGCAGCACTTAATAATATGTACGCACAGCAGGTAAAGAAAATTAAAGCCGCCATTAGTGTACTGCATGAAGACGTTCAGTATGATCTTAATAAACAGATGGAGAAAGCTTTTGTTGCAGGATAATTATTGCTTAAACTATTATTCATAATCAGAATTTCAATTAGTCCAATGCTTTTAGCATTGAGATGAATAAAACCTGTTTCAATTAGTTTTAGCCAAAGTGAATCTGCTGACACTTAGACTAAAGTCTTTATGCTGAAAAGATGAAGGAACAGATGCTAATGTGCAACCGATTCGCCTACTGCATAAGAACTGTACATGTTTTGAAATAAATGAAGTTTTATTTGCTATTGAATAAACTCTTTCTTTATCCCCAGCTTTTTCATTTTAGATTTTAAAGTTGAAGGGGGGATATTTAAAATTTCTGCGGCCGCACCGGCGCCCCATATCCGGCCATTGCATTTTTTTAATATGGAGATAATATAATCCCGTTCATTCTCATGAATAGTTTTTGTATAAGCTTTCTGTGCATCGTACTGCAAATTTTCTGCGGTAAAAGGCAAAGGCATTTCTTCGATCATATTTCCTTTTGCAAGCAATACACTTCTTTCCATTAAATGTTCAAGTTCCCGAATATTACCACGCCAGCTATAAGCCATCATGTTTTTTAAAACATTATCTGCAATACCATGTATTTTTTTGCCGGTTTTATTGTTATAATAATTCATGAAATGATAAGCGAGTGCAGGAATATCTTCTTTGCGTTCCCGCAAAGGCGGCAACTCGATGGGAAAAACATTCAGACGATAATAAAGATCCAGGCGAAAGCGTGCTTCAGCCACTTCTTTCTCCAGGTTTTTATTGGTAGCTGCAATAATGCGTACATCAATTTTTATCGTATCCTTTCCGCCGATCCTTTCTATTTCTTTTTCCTGCAGAACCCTTAATAATTTCACCTGCAATTCAAGCGGCATTTCACCAATCTCGTCCAATAAGATAGTTCCTCCGTTAGCCTTTTCAAACTTGCCGATGCGCTTATCAAGTGCTCCTGTAAAAGCGCCTTTTTCATGGCCAAATAATTCAGATTCAATCAGTGTTGCAGGCAATGCCGCACAATTCACTTTTATAAAAGGTTTGCTTTTTCTGTTTGATAAATTATGGATACAATCGGCAATTTTTTCTTTGCCCGTACCGCTTTCACCCAATATTAAAACTGAAGTATCGGAAGGCGCAACCTGCGCAACATGATCTAATACATTTAAAAGAAGCGGGCTTTTACCAATGATGCCTTCACATTTTTTTACAGTTTCAGCATCTGCAATTTTATTCGCCTTATGCTGAACCTTGTTTTTGTTATTCAACATTATTTCAATGCTGTTTATGAGCAGCATTTGTGCATTCTCAAATAAATTAATATGGCTTGCATTATAGGCATCTGGTATTTTACTGTATAAACAAAAGCTGAAAGGCTTGCCATTTAAAATAAACATCGGCATTTCAAGGTGCGACTTTAACTGGAAAGTTTCAGCGAATAATTTTCTTAATGAAGGTTGTCGGCAAATGTTATTAAAATCGTTATTGTTGTACACCGTTGCAGTACTTTCCTTTGGGCTATCTGATTGTAATGCGATAAGCTCCTGTAAATTTTTTCCGGTGATAGCCATCAATTCATTTAAACCAATTTGCTGATATTCATTAAACCCAATTCTCAAAAAGCAAGTGCCGTGAAAAGAAGGCTGCCCAATATTATCAAAGCCTGCTGCCATGTAATCAAAGGGAATATACTTCTGTAAAGTTGTTGCAATTTTTAAGAGCGCCTCGTTCAGGTTTGTTGATGTGCCTGCAATATTTTTGATTTCTTTTTTCAACTCAACTTCCTGTTTATATTTTGATTCCAGGCTATGCTTGTAACGGTAGCGTGCAATTTCAAGCGTAACAAGCAAATCTTTTTCCCTAAAGGGTTTCACTAAAAAACCATAAGGTTCGGTAGTCTTAGCTTCATTCAAAATATCTTCATTTGAATTAGCTGATAAATACACGAAAGGAATATTAACGGCTGCTAACTGCTTAGCCAGGTCTATACCTGTTTGCTTGCCCTTTAAAAAAATATCAAGCAACACAAAATCGGGCTTTTCTTTCTGCATCATTTCCAAAGCCTGCACCACGGAACGTGCTATGCCTGTAACATTATAGCCCGCCTGTGTAAGCATAAGCCGCAAATAATCAGCTTCTACAAACTGATCTTCAACAATCAATATTTTTTCTTTCATATTGCTTATTATTTAAACATTTTTTATGTACCTGGCTGCATTGCAGCTATTAAACTTTTGTTGTGTCACTCCCTTGTACTTTTAGTAATTCTATTCAGCCATTACAAACAGTTTAAATGGTTATCCGTCGTATATAAATTCAACAACTATTGTTGTTCCGTTATTACCGGTTACTGTAAATTTTCCATCAATATCTTCACTCAATCCACGCATCAGTTTCATACCCATTGACCGTGCATTTACATCATCAAAATTTTGCGGTAATCCAATGCCGTTATCACTAATACTTAAGAGTAAATTATTTCCCTGTATATGTTTCAATGTAATATTGATAATACCGTTCTTATTACCGGGGAAAGCATATTTAATGGCGTTGGTGATAGCTTCATTCAATATCAATCCCAGCGGCATGCAGTACGAAAGGTTTAATTCAACCGGTTCAACCTGCAAATTAAACAGCAAAGATTTTGGTGTATTAAAACAATCACGTAAATAATCTGTAAGCTCATGAATATAACCCGGCATATTGATAGCTGATAAATTTTCTGACTGATATAATTTTTGATGAATAAGCGACATGGCATGAACGCGGTTACGGCTTTCATTCATTGCTTTGATTGCTTCATTGGTTTTTAAATACTCGGCTTGTGCCGCCAGTAAACCGGAAACTGTATGAAAATTATTTTTTACACGGTGGTGTATTTCTTTTACCAGCCATTCTTTTTCTGTAACCAGGTGCTGCAGCGCAATATTATTCTTTTCAATTTCTTTTTGCTGCGCTTTTAATTTTTTATTTGCGCGTTGCTTTATATAGGAATTATTAATCAGTAACCCTGTTATAACAAGCAATAACAAAGCAACTCCAACAACCCAGTTGCGGGTTATATTTGCCTGTGTTAGTTTGTCGTGCTGCGATTTACTTTCATTCTCAAGCAGTTTAATGTCCTGGTTCTTTTTTTCAGATTCAAATTCTATCTGCAATTGCGCAATATGCTTATTTGTTGTTTCATTCAACAACGAATCACTTAAAGCCTTGTATTGCTGGTAATGCGATATGGCAGAAATATAATTCCCTTGTATAGAATCCAGCTTAAACCATAACAAATGATTTTTATATAATTCCAGCGGGCTTTCAATTTTTTTATAAAGGCTATCGGTTTCGGCAAGATGCTTACGGGCAAGTTCATATTGGTGTGTTGCCAGATAAAATTCTGTTACAGGATATTGCGCCTCACTTTGGTCTGGTTCATACTTATCAAGCTTTTTCGAAATTGCCAGTAACTGATTGCAATATTTTTCAGCTTGGCTGTATTGCTTTAAAGCATTGTAGGTAATTAAAAAACTTGCCGTTATATATAAATTCGAATAGATGTCTTCTGACGGATATTTTTGTTGCGCCTGCTTTAAAATGGCAAGCGCATCCTGCGGTTTGTTTAATGCTATTAATGTTCTTGAAATCTTCGATAGCAGCAGGTCAATCGTTTCTGTGTTGTCGTATTTTTTTGCAACGTATAATGCTTTTTGAAAATAATCATAAGCAGCATCATATTTTTTCATAGCGCTGTAGGTTGAACCTATACGATTGTAAATAGTTGCTAATTGAATGGTAGTATCATTAACGGTTGATGCAGCTTTTACTGCGAGCAAACCATATTTTAAGGCCTGTTCGTTATTGCCGGTTATACCATATACAACGCCTAAAAGGTCGTAGATACCTTCAAGATTAGGATGCTTAATAGCCTGGTATAGCTGTAAGGAACGATGCAGGACTGATAAAGCCTTTACATACTGTCCTTCTAATTGCAACAAATCTCCCAGCTCTTTTAAAATATCAGCTTCTTTTAATTTACTTCCGGATTTTTGAAATGCCGGCAAAGCAAGCTGTTCTACAATGCGTATCCTTTCTGCCAATTCATTGCTGTTATTGATTGAATAATAACCTGAAACATCATAATAGGCATAACCTAATTCAAGATAACAACTGTTTGCTTTAAAGATGTCAATTGCTTTGTCGGCAAATTGCCTGCCTTCAGCAGCTTTGTCTTGCGCGTGAAGAATTTTGGCAATCTGTTCATAACTGTTTCCTAAGCCTTTTTGATAATTCAGTTTTTTACTGAGCCTTTCCATGGCGTGTCCATACAACAAAGCGCTGTCAAAATTTTTATCGGGTGGGTAAAAAAAATAGTGTTCGCTTAATTGCAGCAGCAGGTTTGCCTTCGCTGTATCTTCTTTACTTTTTTGTAATTGCAATAACAGGTCAGCAACATTATAATGCGGTTGCTGCGCAACAGCTGCAGAAGGCATAAATACGGCTGTTATTATGAGATAAATAATTAATCTTCGCATGTGTTACAAATCAAATGCATACAAGGTGCCTGGTATTTTATAGTTGATAGATAAGTACAAAAAAACTTTTCAGTTATAATCTTTTCGCTCACTGTACTCGTAACAATGGCATAAATTAATCATTCTTTGCTTTTGAAATTGCATTTTTTCTAAAAACCATCCAAGCCACTTTATTTCGTGGTATTCATTTCATTACCGCGATATCTCACGGTGTATTTATAACCTCGTTTTATTAAGTGTTTGATTGGCATCTATTTAAGCTGATGGCATTCTGTTTGGCATTACGATATCCAATATCAATAAAAAATCATTCATGAAAAATGATTCTTCAAAAACAGTCGTTTTTATCACAGGCGCTTTTGTGCACCACAGTTGCTGGGATGAGTGGAAGAAATATTTTGAAAGTAAAGGCTACAATACAGCTGCCCAGCCATGGCCTCATAAAAATGCACCTGCTGAAACGTTGCGCAACAGCCATCCCAATCCAGAGATTGCCGCTAACAGGTTACCGGCTTTAACCGATCATTACGCAGCCATTGTAAAAGCATTGCCCGAAAAGCCCATATTGATCGGGCACTCAATCGGCGGGCTTATTGTGCAGCTTTTATTGCAAAGAGGATTAGGTGCTGCAGGCGTTGCCATTCATTCGGTTCCGCCGCAGGGCATTTTCACTTTTAAATTTTCATTTTTAAAAGCAGGCTGGGGGCCACTTGGTTTTTTTACTTCAGTCAAAAAATCATTTTTGATGTCTTATAAACAATGGCAATACGCTTTTACAAATGGAATGGATTGCGATGAACAGAAAGACGCTTACTACAAGTTTCTTATACCCGAATCAAAACTGATTGTAAGAGATACTATAACAAGTGCTGCAAAAGTAAATTTTGAAAATCCACATGCACCATTGCTGCTTACGTCAGGCAGCGACGACCACACTATTCCTGCATCACTTAACTACGCTAATTATAAAAAATATAAGCGCAGCAATTCAATTACGGAATATAAAGAATTTGACGGGCGTAATCATTTTGTTTTAGGGCAGGTTACCTGGAAAGAAGATGCGGATTATATACTGAATTGGCTTAATCAACTGTAATTAAATTCTTCTTCATATCTAACTAAAAACACAACAATGAAAAGCAACAACCGGATCAAAAAAAATATTGTGATTGTGCACGGCGCTTTTGCCGATGCTTCAGGATGGGAAGCCATTTTCAACATTCTAAAAAACGATGGCTATAATGTAACGCTGGTACAAAATCCTCTTACCTCACTTGAAGATGATGTAGCAGTAACAGAACGTGCGCTTGAAAAGCAAGATGGACTTGTTGTTTTGGTAGGCCACTCATGGGGCGGGTCTGTAATAACACAAGCCGGTGTTTCTGATAAGGTTGCGGTGCTTGTGTTTGTGGCTGCATTTGTTCCAGAAATTGGAGAGTCAACATTAGGGCTTGCAACATCTGAAGCGCCTGCACCTGAAAATGGCATTCTTCCACCGGATGATAATGGATTTATTTACTATGATAAAGCAAAATTCCATGCAGGTTTTGCGGCTGATGTTAATAGTGAAAAAGCAGATTTTATGTATGCTTCACAAGGGCCTATTGCTGCCAAAGCATTTACTACGCCGCTTACACAGGCAGCATGGAAAACGAAGCCTTCTTATGCTATAGTTGCCACAGAAGATAAGAGTATAAACCCATCACTTGAACGAATGATGTATAAAAGGGCCGGCGCTGTTGTAACGGAGCTTAGCGGCAGTCATGTACTATTTATTAGCAAAGCCAAAGAAGTTGCTGCCGTTATTGATGCTGCTGCAAAAGGGAATAAATAAAATCAAATCACAAACCATTCACTTAAACAAAATTTATTTATGTATAAGTTTAAAATGCTTACTGTTATTACGGTTGCAATGTTTGCAATTGCATGTAATACTAATGAGAAAAAACCTGAAGCAATAAATGATACAACTGCAATAAATAGTAATAACGCTGTTGAAATTCAGCCTGCAATGCCGCCATCAAACTTTAAAAGCACAATGGCTAATGTAAATGGCATCAACATTCATTATGTGGTTGGCGGAAGTGGCGAACCGTTATTATTAATTCACGGCTTTGGACAAAACTGGTATATGTGGAACCGTTTGCTGCCGGAGCTTTCAAAACATTTCACTGTTATTGCGCCTGATTTACCCGGGCTTGGCGAAAGCGATAAACCCGACAGCGGTTATACAAAAAAACAATTAGCGCAAGATCTCCACGCATTAATGCAGCAGCTTGGTTTTAAAAGCGAATATGTGGTTGGCCATGATATTGGTTTAATGGTGGCGTATGCTTATGCGGCTCAGTTTGGTGAGGAAGTAAAAAAAGTGGCTTTGCTTGATGCTTTATTGCCCGGAGTAGAACCTGTTTGGAGCCAGGTAAAAGCACAGGCATGGTGGTTTGGTTTTTTTGGATGGAATACATCAGCCAGCATTGTTCAAGGTAAAGAAAAAGAGTTTTTAACGGGCTTCTGGCCGGTTGTGGGCCATAAAGAAAATGCTTTTACACAAGATGAAATCAATGAATTTGTAAGGGCATATTCAACACCTAAATCAACCTATGGCGCTTTTCACTGGTTTGCTGCATTTCCGCAGGATGCTTTGGATAACAAACAGCTTATGCAGCATAAATTAAAAATGCCTTTACTGGCAATGGGCGGTGAATACAGCGGTAGTTTTTTACCGGATCATTGCAGGCTGGTTGCAAATAATGTAACAGCATCAGTCATTAAAGGTTCCGGGCATTGGATGGTGCAGGAAAATACAGAACAGGTGCAGCATGATTTGCTGGCATTTCTGCTTGCTAAATAAGTTAAAAAAATTATTCATCAATTAAATCATTTTAAAAAATGAGCAGCCTCTCTATTCGCGACCAGTTAAATGATCATTTGCTTACGCCACAAAATGCCGCAGTTTTAATTATAGATTTTCAACCAATACAGGTTTATTCGATTAACTCTATGAACAGAACCGAATTGGTTAGAAATATTTCCATTGTGGCGCGGTTAGCTGTAAGCTATAATATGCCTTTAGTGCTTTCAACTGTAAATGTAAAAACGGGCATCAACAGCGAAACAATTCCGCAGCTTCGGCAGGTTTTAAAAGATGTGCCTTCTTATGACAGAACAACCATAAATGCATGGGAAGACGAAGAATTTAATGAAGCGGTAAAAGTTACGGGCAGAAAAAAATTAATTATAACAGCACTGTGGACAGAAGTATGCCTTGCCTTTCCTGCACTTGATGCTTTGCAAGAAGGTTATGATGTATATGCTGTTGTTGATGCAGTTGGCGGCACTTCTTTAATTGCCCATGAAACAGCTTTAAGAAGAATTGAACAGGCCGGTGCAAAACTCGTAAGCGTTGCACAATTAGCCTGTGAACTGCAGCGTGACTGGAACCGGCATGATACTGTAAATAACATGGTTAATGCGCTTACTGAAGTTGGAGCTTTTTTGCATTTTTAAAATATACATCTACTATAAACACATTATAATCCTTCAATAAAACATTTATGAAATCAATTTTATTTTATTTCAGGTTAAGCGCTGCACTTCTAGTGATTAATTCAGTTAATTCAAGTGCACAATCAGACAGCGGCCAGCTAAGAATGACACAGCAGGAGATTATTAATACAAAATCATCCGGCGGCACATCTGCTCCGGGGTCTTCTAATTTAAGTGCTGTGCAGGTGATTGTTATTCACGGCGATCCCTCGAAACCCGGGCTTTATACCATCTTATTAAAAGTAGCGCCGAATACAAAAATCCCTGCGCACCTGCATCCTGATGACAGGATAGGGACCGTGGTTTCAGGCACGTGGTATTTTGGTTATGGCGATAAGTTTGATGAGCGTAAATTAAAAAAGTTACCTGTCGGCAGCGTGTATTCCGAAATTCCCGATCAAAATCATTTTGCAATGACGAAGCGTGAACCTGTAATTGTTGAAATAACAGGCTATGGCGCTTCAGGCGTAACATACGTAAACGCCGATGATGACCCATTAAAACAGAAATAATGAACAAAGCGGTTATCATTTTATTAATCATAACACGACGAAATATCTTCTGCGAATTATCATTTGATATATAACTAAAGTTGTGGTTTATGTATTGACTTCATTTGTTTAAACAGGCAGCTTTGTTTTGAAAAATCATTTTATGAAAAAGAAAAAGCAAAGGCAAAAGCATTCAGAAAAGGCTTAGCATCTTTATTGAAATATACGTTGAACAAAAAGGAAAATCAAAGAGGAGATTGCTAAAGAATTTTATTGAGCAAAAAGCTGATGAGATAGTTGCATACAGTGAAAGCCTTGTAGCAAAATCAATGGAAGAAGCCGAAAGCGAGATTGCACTGCCTGGCAATATTGCCGTTACAGCCATTCAACCTTCACACGCATTGATAGAAGAATTGCATAACGCACAAAATAACCATTTGCAATTACAGGATGCAGGCAACAATTAATAAATATCATGAATTGGTTCATCCGCTATTTTTTTGTCAGCTCTGCAGGAACCGTTTTAGCTGCAGGATTGATATCGCCTGTTAACGTGTTTAGAAAAGCAATGATCTGCTCAATCTGTTGCTTCGACAAGTCTTTATTCAACTGTGCCTTTCCCATAATGCGAACCGCTGAATCAAGGTTGAAAACACTGCCACTGTGAAAGTAAGGGAAGGTGGCGGTAACATTGCGCAGTGTCGGTACTTTAAAAACGTCTTTATCCGCAGGGTTCTTTGTAACTGCTTCTCTGCCTTCGTCATCTATTCTGCTTTTAGTGAGGGTGCGATAATCTGTTACAAGACCAAACCGTTGCAACGTGGCACCACCAATGGCTACACCGTGGTGGCAGGTTGGACAGCCTGTATTTATAAAAACGCTTAGTCCTTCTTTCTCTTGCGCTGTCAATGCACGCTGGTCGCCTTGCATGTATTTGTCAAAACGGGAAGGAGTGAGCAGGGTGCGTTCGAAGGCGCCAATTGCTTTTTGCAGGTTGTCGTAAGTGATTGGTTGAGCCTCCTGTGGGAATGCACTTTTAAACAGGTCCTGGTATAATGGTACTCCGGCCAGTCTGTTTACCAGGAAGTCTTTGTGCGGAATGGCCATTTC